>JAGRMS010000401.1 GCA_020441135.1 Pseudooceanicola sp. | reverse complement strand
GGGCGACTCCCCCCGGAGATATTTGTCAAAGAGAAGAAGATGGGGCGCGGCGCGTCCCCGGCGGCGTGCCGGAAACAATCCCAAAGTTTTTCATTTGTAATCCAACGGTTGGAAGGCGCCTTGGCCGGAACGCTTTCCAGGGCGCTTCAATTTGGCCCGAAACGGGGCCTGGCCGACGAAGGCCGGAACGACCGCACATTGCCGACCGCACGGGCGCCGACGATGGACAGGAGCGGAGCGAGGGGCATCACGACGATCTTCGTGAACGGCCGGATGCCGGTCAACCCGAAGAGCAGCATGAAGAGGTTGGAGATCACCCGCGCGGCGATGAATCGCGCGATGGAGCGGGCCGAGACGGTCTGCATCCGTGCCGCGCCGCCGATGGTGCCGGTCAGCATGACGGCGCGGATCGCCTCGATCCGGCGCAGAGTCCGGTCCGGCATGGCCGTCTCCCCTCGCGCCAGATTGACCCAAGGTTAAAGGGCCGCGGGAAGAAGCATTTGACCGCGGGAAGGTTTCGCGGAACGGTTGCGCCGTCCGAACCGGAGAATCCTTTGCCTCTGCGAGCCGACCTGACCTGTCACCCGCCGGTTGCGGCGTTCCCTGCCGAAGTCGCCGCAGACCGCCACACCGCGGAGCATCTGGCATGAGACCGCTTTCCCTCGCCCACCTGACCGCCATCGGCCTGCCCCCGCCCGCGCTGATCCGTGCCGCGGCCGAGGCCGGGTTCGATGCCGTCGGGCTGCGGCTGATCCCGGCGACAGAGACCTCGCCCGGCTATCCGCTGATGCAGGACGCGGCAATGATGCGTCAGACGGTGGCGGCCCTCGGAGAGACCGGCCTGACCGTCCACGACATCGAACTTGTCAGGCTGGAGCCGCAGACGGACATCGATGCCCTCGCGCCGTTCCTCGACGCCGGCGCCGCGCTTGGCGCGCCCGAGGTGATCGCGGCGCCTTATGACCCGGACCTGTCGCGTCTGGCCGACCGGCTGGCGCGGCTGGCCGAGCGTGCGGCGGCGCGCGGTATCGGCGTCTCGCTCGAGTTCTTTCCGTGGACGGCGGTTCCCGACCTTGACGCCGCGCTGGCGGTGGTGAACGCGGCGGGGCCTGCGGTGGGCGTCCTCGTCGACAGCCTGCATTTCGACCGCTCGGGCAGTCGGCTTGAAACCCTGCGCGCGATCCCGCGCGAGCGGTTGCGCTTCGCCCATCTCTGCGACGCCCCTGTCGCGCCGCCCTATTCGACCGAGGCGCTGCTGCACGCCGGGCGGGCCGAACGCCTGCCGCCGGGCGAGGGCGGCATCGACCTGTCGGCCTTCATCGGCGCCCTGCCGGACGACCTGCCGCTGGCGCTGGAGGTGCCGATGACGGCGCTGGCCGCCTCCGAGGGGCCGGAGGCGGTGCTCCGACGTGTGATGAAAGGGACGCGGCAGCTGCTAGGCTGATCCGCGCGCGACGGCGAGGAACTGGTTGAACAGGTCCGACCCGCCCATCTGCCCGCCTTTCAGCATCAGGCGCATCCCGTCGCGCTCCGGCGCGGCGTGCGAGGCCCCGCACAGGCTGACGCCGGGAGCCAGCGCGCCGATGGTGTCGATGGCTGAGAATCCGAGTTCGGTACAGATCCGGCTGGAGGTATCGCCCCCGGCGACACCAAGCCAGCCGACCGGGCTGGCCTCGACGATCGCCCGCAGGATGCGCGCGCCGCGATGGGCGAGCGCATCCGGGGACAGGCCATAATCCTCGTCCGGATCGGTATGGATCAGCACGGCCTTCCCTTGTTCCAGCCTCGCCCGGGCCGCGGCGACCAGGGTTTCGGGCGCGTGAAGGTCATTGGCGGACAGGCGGAGCGTGTCGAATCCGTCAGCGGCCGCGACCTGTTGGCGCGTCAGCGGCGACCGGCTGCCTGCAAACAGCAACACGCCGGGATGTGGCGGCGGTGGCGGCGGCGCGATGGCAGCAGGCGTTTCGCCCTGTGTCAGCACCTCGGCGACGGAACTCGCGCCGATCAGCAGCTTGCGGCCCGGAAGCGGGTTCAGGTGGCGGGCGATCCAGTCAATGTCCTCGGCCCGGCTGGCATCGAACAGCGCCCTCAGCGGAAGAGCCGGCGTTTCGCCCGCCGTGACCAGAGCCAAATCGTCCAGCCCCTGCCGCGCCAGCAGGCGGCGCAGGTCGGCCTCGCCCATCGGCGTCACCGGGTGATGCGCCATCACCGGGTGCCGGTCCAGCCGGTGGACCGCGCCATCCGGCCCGCGTGCGAACAGCGTGCCAAAGACGCAATGCCGCCCAAGGCTCGGCTGGCCGCCGATCACGGCAAGATGGTCGGGGCGGAAGCGGCGTTCGAGATCGAGGGCAACCGCGCCGATAGAGCCGATGGCGGGAGAGGAATCGAAGGTCGAGCAGACCTTGAAGTGAAGGATTTCAGGGGAGAGGGCTGCAATGGAGGGCCAGAGACCGCCAATCACGCCGGCGGCCTCGTCCGGCCCCATCGCCCGCAAGGCGGTGGCGATCCCCACGACGTCGAACCCTTCGCAAGCCGCCGGGTCTGGTGCGTCGAGGAACAGCCGCGCCCGCCAGCCCGCCCGCGCGAAGCTCGCCAGCGTGTCCGATGCGCCGGTGAAATCGTCGCCGATGAAGACGGCGCGCACCATCAGCGTTTGCCGAAGAAAGCCAGGGCGGCGGCGAGGGCGGGGCGCTTGGCGGCGGCGGTCTCCAGCGTTTCTCCCGCCTTCAATGCCTCGTAAGCGTCCCGCAAAGAGGCGATGCCGGCTTCCGGCCCATCCGGGTGGGCCAGGATGCCGCCACCGCACATGAACATCAGGTCGGGGCCCTGCGCGGCCTCGAGCGTCCGGGGCAGGGTGCCCGCCCATTGACCCGAGGAGAACGCCGGCATCACCCGGTCGTCCGGTCCGTCCGCAGAGAGCGGCGCAAGGCAGGCGCGGGCGGCTTCGGTCACTTCCCCGGCGGAATCGACGAACTTGCCGCCGATACCGTGGACGTGCATGTGGTCGATCCCGGCCAGCCGATAAAGCGCGTGATAGGGCTGGAACGCCATGCCAAGCCGGGGATGGCGGCTCATCGCGCCAAAGCCGTTGCGGTGAGCGTGCAGCGCCAGCGGGGTATGAGCGCGCAGCGTCTCGATCCCCGACAGGCCGCACCAGTTGAGCGAGGCCATGACGCAGGTGCCGCCCTCGGCCGCCACCAGATCGGCATGGCGGCGCATCGCGTCGGTCTCGTCGGTGATGTTGAAGGCCATCATCACCTGCCGCCCGGTCTTCTCGCGCCACCTGCGGATGACCGCCATGACGGCGGGGACACGCTGCGCAATCGGCGCGATGTCCGGGTTGGCGCAGACCTCGTCATCCTTGATGAAATCGACCCCGGCGGCGCAGAGCCGGTCGACCAGCGCGGCGATGTCCTCGGGCGTCATGCCGACGTTGGGCTTGATGATCGTCCCGAATATCGGGCGGCCCATCACCGCGGTCGAGGCGCGGGTGCCCGCGATGCCCTGCGCGGGCAGGGCGTAGCGGCTGCGATAGGCGGCGGGCATATCCAGCGACAAGAGCTTCAGCCCCGTTACCTCGCCCAGGTCGTAGAGGTTCCCCGACACCGTTGCCGCCAGCGTCGCAAGGTTCCGCCCGATGTTGCCAACCGGATAGGCGATCCGCACCCGGGCCAGGCGATACGGCCCGCCGATTCCCTTGCGCTCCAGGTAGGCCGAGGCGAGCGATGGTTCGGCGCTTTCTCCCACCATCTCGACCGACAGCACCTCTGCCGCCGACCTTGCCCGCAGCTCGTCCGTTTCACCCGCAACCCTGACAAACGTGCCGCTGGACTGCTCCCCGGCCATCGTCGCCGCCACTTCTTCGGGCGGGAACGGCGTCTCCAGCAGGTATTCCGCGACAACCCGCATCAGAGGGTGCTCAGGTCCGGGAAGGGGCGCACCGGGTCGGACCCGTCCCAGCCGTCCGAGGCGGCGCGGATCAGGTCGAACATCTTGCCCTTCGGCCCCATCACCTCGGACAGTTCGATCACCGTGCCCGGATGATGTTCCTCGGCGAAATAGGCGAACCGCCCGTTCACGCCGACACACCCCGACATCCGCAGGGTGAACCCGCGGTCCAGCATCATTGCCAGATCGGTGTCATACTGCGTCGTCCAGAACGCGACATGCTGCAACCCGCGCAGGCCCTTCTGCTTGAAGTCGCGATACATCGACGGCACATCGTTGCGGCACTGGATCAGTTCCACCTGCATCGGCCCGGAATTCGCCAGCGCGACCGAGTTGTGCGGCTCGTAGCGCACGCCGTCATAGGTATAGTCCTCGATCGGCACCTTCGGGTTGTAGAACCACGGGCCGACGCCCATGACGGTCGACCAGTGCGCCATGCCGGCCTCGATATCGTCCACGACATAGCCAAGCTGGCGGATCGGGCCAAGGAGCGTGCTCATTTGGAAAGTCTCACTTCATCAACAGGTTGGGCAGCCAGGTCGACAGCGCCGGAATGGTGGTGACGGCCAGCAGCGACAGGAACAGCGGGATGAAGAAGGGCATCACCCCGGCGATCACCCGGCCAATCGGCATCTTCGCGATGATCGACATCATGTAGAGGCTCATCCCCACAGGCGGGGTCAGCAGCCCGATCATCAGGTTCAGGACGAAGACGATCCCCAGTTGCAGCGGGTCCACCCCCGCCGCCGTCAGCGCGGGCGCGATGATCGGGGCGATGATCAGGATCGCGGCGATGCTTTCCAGCACCATGCCGACGACCAGCAGCAACAGGTTGACCAGCAACAGCAGGACCAGCGGGTTGTCCGACAGCGACAGCAGGAAGGCGGAGGCCTTCATCGGCACCTGGTCCAGCGTCAGCACCCAGGCGAAGAGCGCGGCGGCCGAGACGATGAACAGGATGTTGGCGGTCGCCTCCACCGTTTCGCGCAGGGCGGTCAGCGTGGCGCGGAAGGTCAGCGAGCGATAGATCGCCACGCCGATCGCCAGCGCATAGGCGACGGTCATGCCCGCCACCTCGGTCGGGCCGAACCAGCCCGACATCAACCCGCCGATCAGCAGGACGGGGGCCAGCAGGGCCGGGAAGGAGATCACGAACTTCTTCGCCACGTCGCCCATCGCCGGGCGGATCGTGTCGCGCGGCAGGTTCGACACGCGGGCGATCACCGCCACCTGCGCCATCAAGAGCGCGGTGATGACCAGGGCCGGAACCACGCCCGCCAGCAGCAGCTGCACGGTCGAGACATTGGCGACCGAGGCATAGATGATGATCGGGATAGAGGGCGGGAAGATCGGGCCGATGGTGGCGGCGGCGATGGTCAGGCCGGCGGCGAATTCCTTGCGATACCCCTGCGCGGTCATCTGGTTGATCTGCACGGCGCCCAACGCGCCAATGTCAGCCAGCGCCGCGCCCGAGATGCCGGAGAAAATCAGCGAGACGAAGATGCTGACCTGCGCCACCGCGCCCCGGATGCGCCCGAAGAGCATCCGTACGAGGTCGAACAGGTGGGTCGTCACGCCGATGGCGTTCAGCAGGCTGGCGGCAAGGATGAACAGCGGAACCGCCAGCAGCGGCGAGCTGTCGAGCGCGTTCAGGCTGCGCTGGGCGAGCACGGAGACCGGCAGGCCCTGCGCCACGATCACCACGGCCGAGGACAGGCCAAGGCAGATTGCGATGGGCACGCCGCAGACCAGCAGCACGGCAAAGATCGCCAGCAGGAGGAGGGTCATTCGACAGATCCGTATCCGGCCTCGCGCCCCCGCACCGCGTTCAGCAGCCGGTGCAGCGTGACGAGGCAGAGAAAGGCCGAGCCCAGCAGGGCCAGCGAGTAGTAGAAGTAGTTCGGCAGCCGCATCGCCGGGGTCAGGAACTTGCCGGCGCGCGGCAGGAACTCGGCAAAACCCCAGAGCAGCAGGACGCAGAAGGCGAGCGTGGCAAGGTCGGCGACCAGACCCAGCCCGGCCTTGCCGCGCGGGCCCAGCATGTCGGGCACGATCGTGACCGAAACCAGCGCCTGCCGCCCGGCCAGCGCGGGGATACCGATGAAGACCAGCCCGATCGCGCTGAACCGCGCCAGCTCGTCCGCCCAGGGCAGGCCGACATCGGCAAGGTTGCGTGCCGCGACCTGGAGGACCACCAGCCCGGCCATCAGCGCCAGCAGCGCCATGCCAAGCCAGATACCCGCCCCGGCAAGCCGCGCGAGGATCGCGCGGCCCTGGGTGCCGCTTGCCATCAGGCGACCGCCGCGATCTTCGCGTAAAGCGCGCCGTATTCCGCGCCGAAACGCTCCTGCACCAGCTTGCTGACCGACTCGCGGAACGCCTTGACGTCCAGCCCCTCGGCCTCGCCAATCACGGTCATGCCCGCGTCGCGCAGCGCCTGCGTCTCGGCGGCCTCGTTGTCGAGGATCGCCTTGGTCGCCTTCTCGCGCGTCTCGTTGGCGGCCTGCACCACGGCGGCCTTCTGGGCGTCGGACATGCCCTGCCAGACGTCCTCGTTCATCACCACGACCTCGGCGTTCGACATGTGCCCGGTCAGCATCAGGTGCGACTGCACCTCGTAAAGCTTCACCTTCAGCACCACGTTCACCGGGTTTTCCTGCCCCTGCACCACGCCGGTCGCCAGCGCCGTCGGCACCTCGGACCAGTCCACCGGCACGGCGACGGCGCCCATGCCCTCGACGGCGGTGGTGTAGATCGGGAAGGGCACCGCGCGGATCTTGACACCGGCGAGGTCGGCGGGGGACAGCACGGCCTTGTTGCAGGTCAGGTTCCGGCGGCCGAAGTAGTGGGCATAGATCACCCGCACGTTGGCGGCGGCAATCAGGCCCTCGTTCAGCTCCTGCATCACGGGCGAGTTCACGTCCGTCACCTTCATCAGGTGATCGACGTCACGGTAAAGGTAGGGCGTGTCGAGCGCGGCGAAGGGCTGGTAGAGCGAGCCGAGCGCCCCGGCGGTGTTGTGCGAAAACGCGATGGTGCCAAGCGAGACGGCTTCCGCCAGTTCCTGCAGCTTGCCCAGCTGGCTGGCCGGGTAGACATCCACCTTGATGTCGCCGCCCGAAGCCGCGCCAAGGGCGGCGGCGAACCAGTCGGCCTGCGCACCCGCGACCGAGGCAGGCTCGTTGTTGTGGCCATAGCGCAGCACGGTCTCCGCGCGCGCGCGGATCGGCAGCGCGGCGCTCATCGCGGCGGCGCCGCCGAGTGCAAGAACGGAACGGCGGCCCAGTCGGGCGTTCACTTTTGTCATGCTTTCCTCCCTCGGGAATCTGACGTGTTCTGATGGCTTTTCACCATCCCCTCCCGGCTCGGTGGTCACGTTGGCAGCACAAAGCCGAATTCTTGACCAGAGTAGGAATTCGCGCGATGTTGAGTCAAAGCAAAAGGCCTGATGGGTTTTGAGGTGTCTTGATGGATGACGCAAGCAGCGGCCGCGCGCTGATGGGCGACATTGCCGCGCGGGCGGGGGTCTCGCTGGCAACGGTGGACCGCGTGCTGAACCGCCGCAAGGGGGTGAAGGAGCGCACGCGCCAGCAGGTTCTCGACGCCGCGCTGGCGGTCGGCTACCTGCGCGCGTCCGACCTGCGCAGCTTCGGCGCGGGCGACGCGCGGATCGTCTTCCTGCTGCCCTCGGGCTCCAACCCCTACCTGCGCGACCTCGGCGACCACCTGCGCGCGCGGGTGGCCGCGCGCGGCGACGGCGCGCCACGCATCCGGTGCTTCTTCATCGAAGGCTTCAACGCCCCGGCGCTGGCCGGTGCGATCCGCCGCAGCGCCGCCTGGGCTGACGGCATCGCCTTCTTCGCCATCGACCACCCCGAGGTGCGCGAGGCGGTGGCCGAAGTCGCCGCCCGCGGCATCCGCCTTGTCACCGTCGTCTCGGACCTCGCCCATGCCGACTGCGACGCCTACATCGGGCACGAAAACCGTTCTGTCGGTCGCACGGCGGGGCTGCTGATCGGACGTTTCGCCGCCGGGCGGCAGGGGTCCGTCGCGCTGGTCGCCGGTTCCCGCCACTACCGCGCCCATTCCGAGCGCGAGGCGGGGTTCCTGTCGATCCAGGAAGAGATGTTTCCGCACCTCCGGCTGGTGGGAATGCGTGAAGGCCACGACGACAGCGCCCAGAACTATCGCCACACCATCGCGCTGCTGGAGCAGAACCCGGATCTGGTCGGCATCTACAACGTCGGTGGTTCCTCCGGCGGGGTTGCCCGCGCGCTGGCGGAGCGGGGACGCCAGGACGTGACTTTCATCGGCCACGGCTTGACCCGCGACACCCGCAGCGCATTGGTCGAGGGGGTGATGGACGCCGTGTTCCACACCGATCCCGAGGCGCTGACCGACCGCGCCATCGCGGCGATCCGCGATCCGGGCAAACCGGTGCCGCCGATGAAGCTGGAGATCGTGTTCCGCGAGAACATCCCGCGCGGGCGCTAAAGCCCCAGCGCGATCCGCTGCGCCTCGATCGCCAGTTCGCAGACCCGGAAGGTGCGCGCCTGCGGGATCGCGGTTTCGGTCCGGTCGCGCACGTCGGCCATCAGCGCAGCGAAATAGGGCAGGGGCGCGCCCGCGCAGTCGATGTATTCGCAGCGCGTGCCGTTGACGAGGAACAGGTGATCGGTTCCGGGCCGCCCATCCACATCGACGTATTTGCGCAGCTCGATGCTGCCCTCAGTGCCGGTGAGGAACAGCCGCCCGTCGCCCCAGTTGGGCAGGGCGTCCGCCGTATACCAGTCCACCCGGATATAGGCCTGGGCATCGCCCGACCGCAGGGCGATCTGGCCGAAATCCTCGAACGCGGGCGTGTGGCGGTTGTTGAAGTTGCCGACCGTCGCCAGCGTGATCTCGGCATCCTCGGAGCCGGTGAAATGCAGGAACTGCTCGATCTGGTGCGAGCCGATGTCGGTCAGGATGCCGCCATAGGTGCGGGCGTCAAAGAACCAGTCGGGCCGCGTCGGCGCGTTCAGGCGGTGGGGGCCAAGGCCGACGGTCTGTACCACCTTGCCGATGGCGCCGGACTGCACCAGTTGGGTGGCGACCGTTGTCGCGGGCACCTCGAAGCGTTCCGAGAAGTTCACCGACCAGATGCGCCCGGTCTCCGCGACCACGGCGCGCAGGCGGTCCACCTCGTCCTGCGTGATGCATCCGGGCTTGTCCACCATCACGTCCTTGCCCGCCCGCATCGCCCGGATCGCCAGGCTGGCCCGCCGGTCGGGGCGGCAGGCGATCAGCACCAGCGGGATACTGTCGTCCTCCAGGATATCGGCCAGTTCGCGGTGCGGCGCGTCGGGGTAGCGCTTGACGAACCCTTCCAGCGGCTGCGGCTCGCCCTCGCTCCACCACCCGGCCAGTTCCGCGCCCGCGTCGATCATGCCCTGAGACATGCCGTAGATGTGCCGGTGATCCATGCCCAGGGCCGCGAACCGCATCAGGCGACCTCCACCCTTGCGCCCGACGCGCCCGAGCGCACCATGGCGTCGATCAGCGCATGGACGCGCAGGGCCGCGCGGCCCGGAATGGCGGGCGCGCCGCCGGTCGCGATCGCTTGGGCGAAATCCTCGATCAGGTCGCGGTGCCAGTCGCAGGGGAAGGCCATCGGATCGGCCCCGCCGCCGGTGCCCGAGGTCTCGCCCACCGTCTCCGTCCGCCCGTCGCGCCAGGTGACACTCAGCGTGCCGCCCTGCAACGAGGCCGTGCCGAGCGTGCCGTCCAGCACGATCCGCTCCTGCCCGCCGGGATAGGTGGCCGTCGTCGCCACGACCGACCCGACCGCGCCGCCGTCGAAGATCACGCCCGCCGTGGCGAAATCCTCGCTTTCCATCCGGTGCGCCCGCGTGGTGGCGGTCATCGCCTGCACGGTCCTTGCCGGGCCGGTCAGGCTCAGCAGCAGGTCCAGCACGTGGATCGCCTGCGAGATCAGCACGCCGCCGCCGTCGCGCTCAAAGGTGCCGCGCCCCGGCACGTCGTAGTAGTCCTGCCCGCGCCACCAGGGGATCTCGGCCCGCGCCAGCGCCAGCTCTCCCAGCGCGCCCTCGTCCATCAGCGCCTTCAGCCGCAAAGCCCCAGCGCGGAAGCGGTGCTGGAACACGATGCCCAGCGTCACGCCCGAGCGTTCGCAAAGCTCCACCAGAGCCGTGGCGGCCTCCATCGTCCGCTCCACCGGCTTTTCCATCAGGATGTGCTTGCCCGCCGCCGCCATCATCGCAACGATCTCCGCCCGCTGGTTCGGCGGGGTGGCGATGATCACGCCATCGGTGCCGGGATCGGCGGCAATCGCCTGAAGACTGTCGAAGACCGGAAAGCCGAACGTGTCGCGCACGGCCTCGGCCTTGGCCCGGCTGCGGTTGTAGACGCCCGAGACCTCGACCCGCCCGCGCAATTCGTCCAGCCCTTCCAGGTGCGGTTTCGTCGCCATGCCGAGGCCGATCAGGGCCAGGCGCGCCAGGGGTTTGGTCATCTCCACCTCCTCAGGGGCCGAACCAGCGGATCGGCAGCATGGTCAGTTGCGGGATCATCGTCACCAGCAGCAGCACGATCAACTGCGCCGCGATGAAGGGCAGGATCGCCCGGAACACCTCGGTCGAGGGCGCGCCGCCGACGCGGGCGGTGGTAAAGACCAGCACCCCCAGCGGCGGCGTCAGCGCGCCGATCACCAGGTTCATCACCATGATGATGCCGAAGTGCAGCGGATCGACCCCCGCCGCCGCCACCACCGGCACCAGGATCGGCACCAGGATCACCATCGCCGCGATCATCTCGATGAACAGGCCGACGAAGATCAGGAACAGGTTGATCATCAACAGCAGCACGATGGCGTTGCCGGTCAGCGCGCCCAGCCAGGCGGCGATCTTCTGCGGCGCCTGCTCGAAGGTCAGGATCCAGGCGAAGGGGGAAGAGGCGGCGATGATGACCGCCACGGCGACCGTATCCTCCACCGCCTCGCGGAAGGCGTGGGTCAGGTTCTCCGCCGTCAGCCCGCGATAGATCAGCGCGCCGGTGAACAGCGCGAAGACCACGGCGACGGCCCCCGCCTCGGTCGCGGTAAAGACGCCGAAGCGCACGCCGCCGACGATGGCGACCGGCAGGCAGAGCGCGGGCAGCGCCAGCAGGAAGGCGTGGCCCAGCTCGCCCCCGCCCGAGCGGGTGCCGCCGCCATAGCCGCGTTTGCCCGAGATCAGCCAGACCACGAAGGACAGCGCCGCCGCCACCATCAGGCCGGGCACGATCGTCCCCACGAACAACGCCCCGACAGAGACCGAGGCCAGAGCGGCATAGATGATCAGGCCCAGCCCCGGCGGAATCAGGTTCGCCAGCGTCGAGGCGGCAGCGGTCAGCGCGCAGGAAAAGGCGCGGGCGTAGCCGTGCCGCTCCATCTGCGGCACCAGCAGTTTCGCGGTGGCCGAGGCGTCGGCGGTGGAGGAGCCGGAGACCCCGGCAAGCATCACGTTGGTGACGATGTTCGCCTGCGCCAGCCCGCCGCGCAGGTGGCCGACCAGGTGAAAGGCCAGGTCGACGATCCGCACGGTGATCCCGCCCGCGTTCATCACCGCGGCGGCGAGGATGAAGAAGGGAATCGCCAGCAGGGTAAAGGAATCGAGCGCGCCGGACATGTTCTGGGTGATCGTGACCAGCATCAGCGGCGGCAAGGGCGTCAGCGCCGCGAAGGAGCCGACGACAAGGGCATAGACGATCGGCGCCTCGGCGAAGATCAGCACCAGCGAGAAGACCATCAGGATCGTCGTGCTGCTCGCCTCGCCGAACAGCGTGCCGCCCAGCTGGCGCATGGCGAAATAGGCCGCGACCCCGGCGACGACGCTGGCAATGCCAGTCCACCAGCCGCGTCCCGGCAGCGGGGCGGTCATGAAGACCAGGCCGAAGGCACCCCCGGCAGGCACGGCGAGGAACAGGTATTTCAACGGAATGCGCAGCGCGGGTGTCACCTGAAGCGCGCGCTTCATGAAGTCGATGCCGTGGACGACCAGCACCACGCAGGCGATCACCGCGACGATTCGCAGGACGATGCCATGCACGGTCCGCGCCCCCGGCGGCATCTTCGCGCCGAAGAGCGAGATCGAGATATGCCGCTCGCGCGCCGTCAGGAAGGCGAGGCCCAGGAACACCGACCAGACGAACAGGAACTGCGCCAGCTCTTCCGGCCAGGGCAGCGAGGCGTTCAGCACATAGCGGCAGAAGACCTGGAGGATCACGATGGCCGTGGCGGCCAGCATCAGCCCGACCGAGACCGTCTCCAGCAGCCGGTCCAGCATCCGATAGGGCCGGGGCATCCCGCCCGCCCGCGCAATGTCGTTCATTGGTCCCCCGGGAAGTTGCCCGCGCACCCGGGGGCGCGCGGGCCGGTCAGTCACGCCAGCGCGCGGATCTTGGCGATCATCGCCGCCGTCTCTGGGCTGGTCGCACCGAAGCTGTCATAGAGGCTCGCGCTCTTCTCTTCCCAGCGCGCCTTTTCCTCGGCGGGGAAGGGATGCACGGTGCAGCCGACCGCCTTGAGGTCTTCCAGCGCCTTGTCGGCGCCCGCGCGGTTGATCGTGCGCTGCTCGGCAAAGACCTCCTTCGCGGTGGTGCGGCAGAGCTCCTGCAGGTCGGCAGGCAGCGCGTCGAGCCAGGCGGCGTTCATCCGGATCGCCTTGGGCAGGAACCAGTGGTAGGTCGGCAGGATGTTGGTCGCCTGCTCGTGCCACTTGAATCCGAGGATCGAGAAGTAGTCAGAATCGAGCCCGTCGATCACGCCGGTCGACAGCGCCGCATACTGTTCCGAGTAGGGCAGCGGCGTCGGGTTGGCGCCAAGCAGCTTCCAGAAGTCGACCCAGATCGTCACCTGCGGCACCCGCAGCTTGACGCCTTGCAGGCTGGCCAGGTCCGTCACCGGGGCCTTCGTCAGCAGGTGGCGGAAGCCGACCTCGCCGTAGGCGATGAACTCCACCCCGGTCTTTTCCCGCGCGATCCGGCTGATTTCCTCGCCGATGTCGCCTTGCAGCACGGCGTCGACGTGGGCCTCGTTCTTGTAGATGAAGCCCGGCGCGCCCGCCGTCGCGGCGATCTCCGGCGCAATGGCTTCCTCGCTGTCCGGGCCCGCTGCCGTCACCTGGATGGTGCCGATGCGGCTCATCTCCAGCAGCTGCGCCAGGCCGCCGAGCTGGCTGGCCGGGAAGTGCTGTGCGTCGATCCGTCCCTCGCTCTTCTCGTTCAGGATGGCGGTCCACTTGTCGAAGGCATTGGTGAAGGGCGAGCCGATGGCCTCGGAATGCGCGATCTTGCAGACGAACTTGTCCTGCGCCCAGGCGCTGCGCATCAGCATCGGCGTTGCAAGCGCCGCGCCCCCGAGTTGCAGCAGCCCGCGCCGCCCGATGGTTCTGATGGTCATCCGTTGTCCTCCCCGGAAATGCCGCCGCCGGCCTCCTGCCGGGGCATGAAATACTGCGCCCGTGAAATTCGGGCCGCGACGCCTGCTGCATCCGCCGGCGTACTGGCATACTAGATGACAAACATATCAATGGGCAACCTGTTAACGTCTTAGTCAGCGTTATTCTTGCGGAGCCGCGCGGCTCAGCAGGTCGTCGCCCTTCTGCTCCTTCCGTTCTTCCTCGACGATCCGCGTCAGTTCCGCTTCGGCCGTCGCGCTGACCTCCTGCGGCGCATGGTCGAGCACGGGGCGCTTCGGCCCCGGCTTCGCCACCGGCGCGCGCGAATCGTCGGTGACGATGCGGAAGGTCGGCTCGGGCATCGGCACCCCGGCCGCCGTCAGCGCGACAAGGCACATCCGCGCGGCCTCGGACCGGGCGAGAAGATAGCTCGTCTCGTGCTGCGCGATCCATCCCGCGCCCCGGACCGTGACCGAACTGTCGCCCAGCTTCTCGATCCAGACCGAAGGGGCGGGATTGGCCAGCGTGAAGGGCAGCGCCTGGATCGTCTCCAGCACGATCCCCTGCGCCCGCGTCAGGTCGGCATCATAGCCGACGCCGAAGTCGACCAGGAACCGCCGTTCGTCGTTGCGCGTGAAGTTGACGATGCGGGACTTGAACACAGTCGCGTTCGGGATGCGGATGTGGTTGCCGTCATAGCTCAGCAGGATCGTCGCGCGCGAGGTCAGGCGGATCACCTTGCCCTGGTCGCCGTCGATCTCGACCGTGTCGTTCGGGCGGAACGGCTGGCGCACCGACAGCAGCACCGAGGCGATGAAGTTCTCGACCGTGTCGCGAACGGCAAAGCCGATGGCAAGCCCGACGATCCCGGCCGCGCCGAGGATGGTGGAAAGCAGCGCCGTGGCCCCGAGCAGGTCGAGCGCGACGACAACCCCGGCGATGGCAAAGGCCAGGCGGACGATCTGGCGATAGATGTCGGCGATGAACAGGTTCGGCGCGATCCGGTCCCAGGGCTGCTTCAGCCCCGCCAGCAGGAAGCCCGAGGCGGTGATCAGCGCGAAAACCAGCGCCGAGATCAACAGCAGCGGCAGCGTCGTCACGAACTGCACCAGCCGCGCCCGGAACCGCTGCATCGCGGGGTTGAGCCGTTCCACCACGTCGGTGGTCTCCTGCACCTCGTTGCGGATGGCGACCACGCCCTGCACCCGCCGCGCGATGCCGTTCAGCCGCTCGGCGCTGGCCGCGTCCAGCGTGGTGCCGCGCAGGGTGACGATGCCCGACGACACGGTGACGGTCACGTCCCGGTAGCCTTCGAGCTCCGCCAGGATGTCCCGGATACGCACCGCGATGGCGGCATCCTGCTGGGCGCTGTCCTCGACCGCGATGGTGCCGTCGGGCTGATCGGTGGTCTGGGCCAGGGCGGCGAAGGGCAGGAGGGTGAGCAGCAGAACGAATAACAGTCGCATCGAATGGCCTTTGAAATGGTCCCCCGATGATGGCGTCTCGCGCCACCAGCGGCAAGCGCCTTCCCCCGCGGCAGGGGGAGTTGCACATCCCCCGGAACCGGAACAGACTGCGCCCAATCTGAAACTCCGAGGATACGGAAAATGCCCGTCAAGAACCGCCTTGCCGAACTCCAGCCCGAAATCGCCGCCTGGCGGCAGGACATCCACGCCCACCCGGAAATCCTGTTCGAGACGCACCGCACCTCGGCGCTGGTGGCCGAGAAGCTGAAGGAATTCGGCTGCGACGAAATCGTCACCGGCATCGGGCGCACGGGCGTCGTCGGCGTCATCAAGGG
>JAGRMS010000400.1:212-4384 GCA_020441135.1 Pseudooceanicola sp. | reverse complement strand
TGATGAAGGACCAGGGCTATGGCGCAGGCTACGCCTATGACCACGACGCCGAGGACGGCTTCTCGGGCCAGAACTACTTCCCCGACGGCATCCGCCGCCCGGTGCTCTATGCGCCGGTCGAGCGCGGATTCGAACGCGAGCTGAAGAAACGGCTGGACTGGTTCGTCAAGAAACGGGCAGAACGCAGCGGCAACTGAACCAGGAGTTTACCCATGATCGACCGCATCCAGCCCGGCGCCCGCATGAGCGGCGCGGTGAAATACAACGGCATCGTCTGGCTGGCCGGCCAGGTCGGCGAAGGCGCCACGGTGGCCGAGCAGACCCAGGACTGCCTGAACCAGATCGACGCCCTGCTGGCCGAGGCCGGCAGCAGCAAGGAAAAGATCCTCCAGACCATCATCTGGCTGTCGGACATGGCTGACTTCGCCGAGATGAACGGCGTCTGGGACGGCTGGGTCGCCAAGGGCCACGCCCCGGCCCGCGCCACCGGCGAGGCCAAGCTCGCCGCGCCGAAATACAAGGTCGAGATCATCGTCACCGCCGCCTGCTGAGGCCCGCGCTTGACATTGCATGGCGCCCAAGCGAGACGGGCGCCATGCTGACCCTTTCCCAAGTCGCGCTTGGCGGCGCTGCCGGGGCCTGCCTGCGGTATCTGTCCGGGCTGGCCGTCGTGCGCCTGCTGGGCCACACGCCCTTTCCGGTGGCGATCCTGTTCGTCAACGTCGTCGGCTCGTTCCTCATGGGCGCCTTCGTGGTGGTGGCGGCGAACCGCGGGCTGACCCACCTGTCGCCGCTGGTGATGACCGGCTTCCTTGGCGGTTTCACCACCTTCTCGGCCTTCTCGCTGGAAACCATGACCCTGATCGAACGCGGCGCGACCGGGCAGGCCGCGCTCTATGTGCTCCTGTCGGTCGGTTTGAGCGTTGGCGGGCTGGCGGCGGGCATGGCGGCGGCGCGGGGGGTGTTCGCGTGATCGTCGGGCGTGCCCCCTCCCCCAACCCCTCCCCCTGCAGGGGAGGGGAGTCACGTTGCGCGCCATTCGAGCAGAGCGCTTCCCCTCCCCTGCAGGGGGAGGGGCCAGGGGAGGGGGGCGCCCCCAGGAGTAACCTCACATGACCGGCGTCATGACCCTTACCGTGGCCGAGGGCGACGGCGGCCAGCGTCTCGACCGCTGGCTGCGTCGCCTTTACCCCCACGTCAGCCAGGGCCGTATCGAGAAGATGTGCCGCAAGGGCGAGCTGCGCGTCGATGGCGGGCGCGTGAAGGCGTCGACGCGGGTGGAAGAAGGCCAGCAGGTCCGCATCCCGCCGCTTGAGGCGACCGACACCAGGCCCCCGCCGGAACCCGGACAGATCAGCGACAAGGACGCGAAGATGATCCGCGCCTGCGTGATCTATCGCGACGACCATGTGCTGGCGCTGAACAAGCCCCACGGCCTGGCCGTGCAGGGCGGCAGCGGCCAGATGAAGCATCTCGACAACCTCTCCGAGGCCCTGCGTTTCGGCTATGACGAAAACCCGCGCCTTGTTCACCGACTGGACAAGGACACCTCGGGCGTCCTCTTGATGGCGCGCACCCGCGCCGTCGCGGCGGCGCTGACCGAAAGCTTCCGCCACCGGGCGACAAAGAAGATCTACTGGGCGGTTGTCGCCGGTGTCCCGCTGCCGAAGGCCGGGACCATCCGCACTGGTCTCGTCAAGGCGCCCGGACACGGGGCGAAAGGCGAAGGCGAGAAGATGGTGAACGTCCACCCCTCCGAGATCGACTCCACCCCCGGCGCGAAACGGGCCGTCACCGAATACGCGGTGATCGAGAACGCGGGCCGCCGCGCCGCCTGGGTTGCGCTGAACCCGGTCACGGGCCGCACCCACCAGCTGCGGGCGCATATGGCCGAGCTTGGCCACCCGATCGCGGGCGATGGCAAATACGGCGGTTCCGGGCAGGAAAACGCGGGCGACGGCTGGGGCGCGCAGCTGGGCGGCGATGTCAGCAAGAAGCTGCACCTGCACGCCCGGTCGCTGACGCTCGAACATCCTGTCACCAAGGCCCGCCTGTCGCTGACCGCGCCGCTGCCCGATCACATGCAGGCGACCTGGGACATCTTCCAGTGGTCGACCCGCGACGCGCCCGAAGACCCCTTCGCGGAGGACGAATGACCCGCCTCGTCATATTCGACGTCGACGGCACGCTGGTCGACAGCCAGGCGGTGATTCTCGCCGCGATGAACGCGGCCTTCGACAGCCAGGGCCTCGCCAGCCCGGATCGCGCGGCGGTGCTGGGGATCGTCGGCCTGTCGCTCGACCAGGCGGTCTGGCGGCTTGCCCCCGACCATGCGCCCGAAGTCCGGGCGCGGCTGGTCGACGGCTACAAGGCCTCCTATCACGCTCACCGCGCGCAGCACGGCGCGGCGGTTGGTTCGCCCCTGTTCCCCGGCGCGCGGGAGCTGGTCGAGACGCTCGCCAACACCCCTGGCACCCTGCTGGGCGTCGCCACCGGCAAGTCGCGGCGGGGGCTGGACGCGCTGCTGAGCGATCACGGGCTGATCCACCATTTCGCCACGCTCCAGGTGGCCGACGATCACCCCTCGAAACCGCATCCCTCGATGATCCTCGCGGCGCTGGCCGAGACCGGCTGTGCGCCCGAGAACGCCGTGATGATCGGTGACACCACCTATGACATGGAGATGGCGGCCGCCGCCGGTGTCGCCGGGATCGGTGTCCACTGGGGCTATCACGCGCCCGAGTCGCTGCTGCCCCACGCGCGCCACATGGCGCGGGACTTCGACGCGCTGACGGGCCTGCTTGCGGGGCAAGCGGCATGAGCGACTGGCGTCCCCGGGTGTTCTGGAAAGCGGCGGGCGTTGTGGCCGCCGAGGGCGGCTTTGCCGTGCAGCTGGACAGCCGCCCGGTCAAGACCCCCGCCAAGCGCGCGCTGGTGCTGCCGACCGAAGCGTTGGCGCAGGCCGTCGCGGCGGAATGGGCGGCGCAGGAGAAATTTGTCGATCCGCGCGGGATGCCTTTCACCCGCACCGCGAATGCTGCCATCGACAAGGTGGCCGACCAGCACGCCGAGGTGGCCGACATGCTGGCGGGCTACGGCGACAGCGACCTGCTCTGCTACCGCGCCGAATCCCCGGCAGAGCTGGTGGCATGGCAGGTCCGCGACTGGGACGCGGCGCTTGACTGGGGCGCGGAGGCGCTGGGCGCCCGCCTGCTGCCGCGCGGCGGCATCGTTCATCAGCCGCAATCGCCCGAGGCGCTGGCCGCGCTGGCCGCGCGTGTCCGCGAACTCGACCCGTTCCGCCTCGCCGCGTTTCACGATCTCGTGCTGTTGTCGGGCTCGCTTGTGCTCGCTTTTGCGGCAGCCGCCGACTGGCGCGATGCAGCCGACATCTGGGAGATGTCGCGGCTGGAAGAACGCTGGCAGATTGCCCAATGGGGCGAGGACGACGAGGCCCAGGCGGCAGCGGACGTCAAGCGGCGCGATTTCCTTCAGGCCAAGCGATTCTTCGATCTCGCCTGATTGACGGGCGACAAGTTGGAATCTTTACGGTTAACGGCCCGTCAAGGCATTCAAAACGCTGATAGGGCGCTTGACCTTTGTTGATGAATCCGCCCAAACTTGCGGCACTGAGGGGGAGACCCTGCTAATCGGTGTTTCGTCCGGCTGTTCATGGTCGGGTCAAGTCGCCCGTTACGAGGCGAAAAATCAGGAAGAGGTAAACATGAAAAAATCCGTATATTTTGGCGCGTTGACCGTGGCCAGCCTGGCGGCCGGGGCCGCCGCGGCGGGGACGCTTGACGACGTCAAGGCACGCGGCAAGCTCAACTGCGGCGTGACGACCGGCCTGGTCGGCTTTGCCGCGCCGGACGCCAACGGCGTCTGGGAAGGCTTCGACGTCGCGCTCTGCCGCGCGGTCGCCGCCGCCGTCTTCGGCGATGGCAATGCCGTCGAATTCGTGCCGACCACCGGCAAGACCCGCTTCACCGCGCTGGCCTCGGGCGAGATCGACATGCTGGCCCGCAACACCACCTGGACCTTCAGCCGCGACGTCGATCTCAAGTTCGAATTCGTCGGCACCAACTACTATGACGGCCAGGGCTTCATGGTTCCCAAGGCACTGGGCGTCGCCTCGGCCAAGGATCTGGACGGCGCCACCGTCTGCATCCAGA
>JAGRMS010000400.1:0-132 GCA_020441135.1 Pseudooceanicola sp. | reverse complement strand
CCAACGCCGAAGCGCAGCAGCAGTACCTGGCCGGCGCCTGCGACGTCTACACCACCGACGCCTCGGGCCTGGCGGCGACCCGCGCCACCTTCGAAAACCCGGGCGACCACATCCTGCTGCCCGAGATCATCT
>JAGRMS010000399.1 GCA_020441135.1 Pseudooceanicola sp. | reverse complement strand
ACAAGGCCAAATACGCCGCCGCCCGCCGCGCCGCGGACCTGGTCGAGGACGGGATGCGCGTCGGCCTCGGCACCGGCTCCACCGCCGCCTGGCTGGTCCGCTGCCTCGGCGAGAAGGTCCGCGACGAGGGCCTGAAGATCCGCGGCGTCCCCACCTCCAGCCGCACCGCCGCCCTCGCCCGCGAGGTCGGCATCACCGTCATCAGCCTGGACGAGGCCCGCTGGCTCGACCTCACCATCGACGGCGCGGACGAATTCGACGGCAACCTGAACCTCATCAAGGGCGGCGGCGGCGCGCTGCTGCAGGAAAAGATCGTCGCCGCGGCCTCGGACATGATGGTCGTCATCGCCGACGCCGCCAAAGAGGTGCAGACGCTTGGCGCCTTCCCCCTGCCGATCGAGGTGGTGCCTTTCGGCTGGCAGACCACCCAGGCGCTGGTCGAGGAAACGCTGATCTCGATGGACGTGCTGGGCCGCGAGACGACCCTGCGCATGAACGGCGCCAAGCCCTTTGTCACGGACGAGGGCAACTACATCCTCGACCTGCACCTGCAACGCATCGGCAACCCGCGCCAGCTGGCCCTGGTGGTGAACCAGATGCCCGGCGTAGTGGAAAACGGGCTGTTCATCGACATCTGCGACATGGTCTGCATCGGCCACGGCGACGGCCGGGTCGAGATGCGCGACATCAACAAGGGCACGGTGGAACACGACCGCCTCGACTTCTCCGAGACCGACAACCTGTTCCGCGACATCGCCGACTGACCTGACCCGAAAGTGACCGCCGCCCCCTTGGCCGGGGCGGGGTCAATCCCCAAGTGCTATGGTCATGAACCGGCGGGTATGGAATAAGCCGGTGGAATTTTGTCCGGGGACAGGCGGCGCATGGCATTCGACTACGATCTCTTCGTCATCGGCGGCGGCTCTGGCGGGGTGCGTGCCGCGCGCGTCGCCGCCAGCGAGACCGGCGCGAAAGTCGCCCTGGCCGAGGAAGACCGTTATGGCGGCACCTGTGTGATCCGGGGCTGCGTGCCGAAGAAGCTGATGGTCTTCGCCTCGGAGTTCTCGCGCCTCACCTCCGACGCCGCCGGATACGGCTGGGACATCCCCGAAGGCACCTTCGACTGGATCGCCTTTCGCACCCGGCTTCATGCCGAGCTTGACCGGCTCGAGGGCGTCTACCGCCGCCTGCTGAAGAACGCCGGGGTCGAAACCTTCGACAGCCGCGCGACGCTGGTGGATGCCCATACCGTCCGGCTGGCCAACGGCGACACGAAGACCGCCCGGCACATCCTGGTCGCCACCGGCGGCCATCCGACCGTTCCCGATGTCGAGGGCGCAGAGCTTGCCATCACCTCTAACGACATCTTCCACCTCGATGCGCTGCCGGACAGCATCCTGATCGTCGGCGGCGGGTTCATCGCCTGCGAATTCGCCTGCATTCTGACCGGCATGGGCGTGAAGGTGACGCAGTTCTATCGTGGCAGCCAGATCCTGCGCGGCTTCGACGACGAGGCCCGCGACCTCGTGGCGGAAGAGATGATGCGCAAGGGCGTGGACCTGCGCGTGAACATTAATGTCGCAAAGATGGAGAGCGATGGCGATGCCATCCATGTGACCGACACCGAGGGCGGCACCGCGACCTACTCCAAGGTGCTCTTCGCGACCGGGCGCGATCCGAACACGAAGGGCCTGAACCTCGAACCCCTTGGCGTGCGCCTCAAGAAGAACGGTGCGGTCGAGGTCGACGCCTACAGCCAGACTGCTGTCCCGTCGATCTACGCCATCGGCGACGTGACCGACCGCTGGAACCTGACGCCGGTGGCGATCCGGGAAGGTATGGCCTTCGTGGACACCGTCTTCCGCGGCAAGCCGACGCCGGTGGACCACGAGTTGATTCCCAGCGCCGTCTTCACCCAGCCCGAACTCGGCACAGTCGGCATCACCGAGGCCGAAGCGACCGAGCCGGTGGAGATCTACGCCACCACCTTCCGCCCGATGCAGACCGCCTTCATCGGTGCCGACGACCGCGTTCTGATGAAGCTGGTGGTCAGCAAGGAAACCCGCCGCGTGCTGGGCTGTCATATCGTCGCACCCAACGCGGGCGAGATGATCCAGCTTGCGGGAATCGCGGTAAAGATGGGCGCGACCAAGGAAGATTTCGACCGCACGGTGGCAGTGCATCCGACCATGTCGGAAGAGATCGTGACGATGCGGACGGCGGTGCGCGGCGCCTGATTGGACGCGACAACCGATCCGGGTATAAGAACCTGCCGCGTCAGCGCGCGGCTGCAAGAGGAGACAGACAGCGCATGGCGGGCAACAGTGGCGGCCCCTGGGGGGGCGGAGGCTCACAGGGCGGCGGCGGAGGCAACCGGGGCAACGGCGGCGGCGACGACCGCAACAAGGGCGGCAACCGCCGTCCCGAAGGCGCGGGTATCCCCGAGATCGACGATCTTGTCCGCAAGGGCCAGGAACAGCTGCGTGTTCTCATGGGCGGGCGCGGCGGCTCTGGCGGCGGGCGCAACGGCGGCACTCCGGGCCGTGGTGGCGAACCGCTGTTCACCCGTGGCCGCGTCGGACTTGGCATCCTCGTCGCGCTCGGCGTCTGGGGCTACCTCAGCTTCTACACGGTCCGTCCGGAAGAGCAGTCGGTCGAACTTTTTCTCGGCGCGCGTTCCGGCATCGGCGAACCCGGCCTGAACTTCGCCCCCTGGCCGCTGGTCACGGCCGAGGTCATCCCGGTGACGCGCGAACAGACCGAGCAGATCGGCATCGGCCGCCCGGGCAGCGGTGAAGACGGGCTGATGCTGACCACCGACGAGAACATCGTCGACATCGAGTTCCAGGTGGTGTGGAACATCAACGACCCAGCTCTCTATCTCTTCAACCTGGCCGAGCCGACCGAGACCATCCGCGCCGTCAGCGAATCCGCGATGCGCGAAGTCATCGCCAAGTCGGAACTCGCCCCGATCCTGAACCGCGACCGGCAAAGCATTGCTGACGATGTGCAGGAATTGATCCAGTCCACCCTCGACGCTTACAACTCGGGCGTGAACATCGTCCGCGTCAACCTCGACAAGGCCGACCCGCCGAACTCGGTCATCGACGCTTTCCGCGACGTGCAGGCGGCGGAACAGGAACGCGACCGGCTGGAACGCCAGGCGGATGCCTACGCCAACCGCGTCCTCGCCGGGGCGCGCGGTGAAGCGGCACAGACACTGGAAGAGGCCGAAGCCTATCGCGCCCGCGTCGTGAACGAGGCCGAGGGCGAGGCCAGTCGCTTTACCGCCGTGTTGGAAGAATACCTCAAGGCGCCCGAGGTCACGCGCAAGCGCCTCTACCTCGAGACAATGGAAGAGGTGCTCGGCAATCTCGACAAGATCATCCTGGATGAGAAAGGCAGCGGCGGTCAGGGCGTCGTGCCCTATCTCCCGCTCAACGAACTGCGCCGGACCACCGGGCAGGGAGGCAACTGATGCGCAAGTCCACCTTCATCCTCCCCGTCATCGTCGTCCTGTTGGTCGTCGCTCTGTCCTCGGTCTTCATCGTGGACGA
>JAGRMS010000398.1 GCA_020441135.1 Pseudooceanicola sp. | reverse complement strand
AGAAGCTGACCAACATCCGCGCCTCGGGCACGGACGAGGCGGTGCGCCTGACCACGCCGGTGACGATGACGCTGGAACAGGCGATTGCCTATATCGACGACGACGAGCTGGTCGAGGTGACGCCGAACGCAATCCGTTTGCGGAAGCGGCACCTGGACCCGCACGAGCGCAAGCGGGCGGCGAAGGCGTCATAAGCAGAGAGGCCGGGGGCTCTGCCCCCGGACCCCCGGGATATTTGGAGCAAAAGGAAGCAGCGGCCTCCTTCCCTTGACCACATGCTATTCGCTGGTCTCGACGATCATCAGCTCACGTTCCGACGCGCCGCGGGCGTGATTGAGGGCCGCCTGGTAGGTCTCGGAATTGTAACAGCTTTCCGCCGCCTCGACCGAGGGGAAGGTCGCCACCACGTTGCGCGGGCGGGCGCGGCCTTCCAGTTGTACGAAACGGCCGCCGCGGGCGATGAACTTGCCGCCGTGGGCGGCGATCGCCTCGGTCGCGAGCTTGGCGTATTTGGCATAGGCCTCGTCGTCGGTGACGGTGACGTGGGCAATCCAGAGTGCGGGCATGTTATCCTCCCAAAACGGCTTCGGCGGCCTTGATGGCGGCTTCGGCGTTGGAGGCATCGGCCCCGCCGCCCTGCGCCATGTCGGCCCGGCCGCCGCCGCCCTTGCCGCCGAGCTGTTCCACCGCCGCGCGGACGAGGTCCACGGCGGAGACCTTTTCCGTCAGGTCGCCGGTCACGCCTGCCGCCACCGCTGCCTTGCCGCCGGTGTCGGCGATCAGCAGCACCGCGCCGGATTTCAGCCGCGCCTTATGTTCGTCGATCAGCGAGGGCAGATCCTTGCCCGATACGCCCGAGAGCACCTGGGCGTGGAAGGGCACGCCGTTGACGGTCTTCGCCTCCGCTTCCTGCGCGGGGCCGCCCATGGCGAGTTCGCGGCGCAGCTGCGCCACCTCGTTGGAAAGCGCCTTGCGTTCGTCCAGCAGCGCCTTGAGGCGCGACAGAACCTCGTCGCGGCCGACCTTCAGCAGCGTTTCCACCTCGGCCAGCCGGGCATCGCGGCCGCGCAGTTCGGCCAGCGCCAGTTCTCCGGTCAGCGCCTCGATCCGGCGCACGCCGGCAGAGGAGGCGGATTCGGAGGTCAGAGCGAAGGCGCCGATGTCGCCGGTGCGGACGACATGGGTGCCGCCGCAAAGTTCCAGCGAATAGGTCTGTTTGTCCGCGCCCTTGCCGGTGTCGGCGCGGCCCATCGAGACCACGCGGACCTCGTCGCCGTATTTCTCGCCAAAGAGCGCCTGCGCCCCCAGCGCGCGCGCGTCGTCCGGCGTCATGATCCGGGTGTCGACGGGCGAGTTCTGGCGGATGTAGGCGTTCACCTCGCGTTCGACGCCGTCCAGTTCCTCGCGGCTGAGCGCCTTGTTGTGGCTGAAGTCGAACCGCAGGCGGTCATGGGCATTCAGCGAGCCGCGCTGCGCGACGTGATCGCCAAGCGCCTGCCGCAGCGCCTCGTGCAGCAGGTGGGTGGCCGAGTGGTTGGCCCGGATCGCCGTGCGGCGGGTATGATCCACCTCCAGCGTCGCGGCCTGGCCCGTGGCGATCTCGCCCTCGGTCACTTCGGCGATGTGGACGAAGACGCCCGCCGCCTTCTTCGTGTCGCTGACCCGGGCGAGGCCGGTTTCGGTGCGGATCAGGCCGGTGTCGCCAACCTGCCCGCCGCTTTCGGCGTAGAAGGGCGACTGGTTCAGCGCGATCATCACCGGCTGGCCCTGGGTGGCCTTGTCAGTGCGGGCGCCATCCGCGACCAGCGCCACGATCTGGCCCTCGGCGGTTTCCGTGTCGTAGCCCAGGAACTCGGTCACGCCGGCGTCCTCGGCGACGTCGTACCAGACGGTCGACTCGGCCGCCTCGCCCGACCCGGCCCAGGCGGCCCGCGCCTGCGCCTTCTGCGCCGCCATGGCGGCGTCAAACCCTGCGGTGGCCACGGTCATCCCCTTCTCGCGCAGAGCGTCCTGCGTGAGGTCGAGCGGGAAGCCGTAGGTGTCGTAGAGCTTGAACGCCGTCTCGCCCGGCAGTTCCTTGCCGTCGAGGCCCGCGACCTCTTCATCCAGAAGCTTGAGCCCGCGATCCAGCGTGGTCTTGAAGCGGGTTTCCTCGAGCTTCAGCGTTTCCTCGATCAGCGCCTGCGCGCGCACGAGTTCGGGATAGGCGGCGCCCATCTGGC
>JAGRMS010000397.1 GCA_020441135.1 Pseudooceanicola sp. | reverse complement strand
ACGAGGCGCTCTTTTCCTGGTGGAAGGGGCACGGCGCCCAGAGATCGCCCTTGCCCTGGTTGGACTTGCGCTGGTCCCACGTCACCTTGCGCCCCACCACGCGGGCAAGGCTGGCGCGGCTGCGCAACTCGTCGAGGAAACCGGGAGGGAGACTCATTGAGAGGGTGTAGCACGCAGGGCGCGGGAAGGCGAGAACCAGGCCGCGCCCGGACGCGCAGCTACCGGTCGGTGAAGGGTGGGTGTGGAGTGGTGGGCAGATTGCCCACCCTACGCGCTGCCGCACCGTCGCAAAAGCGCCCGCGTCGTGCCGGAGGCACGCCTGCGGCGTGACGGGGCGGACGGGCGCTCGCCCGGCGGCGGCTGCGCCGCCTTGTCCCGGGCGGGGCGCTGCGCGCCCTTCACCGTATTCGTAGGGCGGGGCTTGCCCCGCCGCCCCAAAAAAGAACCCCCGCGCGATGGCACGGGGGAGGTTGGGTTGCCAAGGGGAGCAACATGAAAGGGTTTACCAGTCGTCGGGGCCCTTGTCGGCAAAGGCGTTGACGAGGAAGTCGATGAAGGCGCGGACCTTGGGCTGGGTGAACCGGCCCGGCGGGTAGACGGCGTAGATGCCCTGCGTCTCGACCGGCAGGGTCGGCATGGCGTATTCCACCAGCCCCTTCTCCATCGCCTCCGAGAACAGGAAGCTCGGCAGGTAGGCGATCCCGAGGCCCGAGATGGCGGCGTTCAGCAGCGACTGGCCGTCATTCACCGAAAGCCAGCCGGCGGTGCGCACCTGGCGCTTTTCGCCCGACGGCGCGGTCAGCTTCCAGACGTTGCCCGAGGACTGGTTCGAGTAATGCAGCAGCTTGTGCTCGTTCAGGTCGTCGATCTTCTGCGGGCGGCCATATTTGGCGAAGTAGAGCGGGCTTGCGATCATCGCCTTGGTGGTGTCGGTCAACTTGCGGGCGCGCAGCGTGCTGTCCTCCAGCTCGCCGATCCGCACGGCCATGTCGAAGCCTTCCGAGATCAGCTCGACGTAGCGGTTGTTCAGCACCATGTTGACGGTGATCTCGGGGTATTCCGCCAGGAATTCCGACAGCACGGGCGACAGGTGGTTGACCCCGAAGTCGGTCGCCACCGAAATCCGCAGCAGCCCCGAGGGCGCCGACTGCATCGACGTCACCAGCGCATCCGCCTCTCCGGCGTCGTTCAGCACGCGGCGGGCGCGGTCGTAATAGGCGAGCCCGATTTCGGTGGGTGAGACGCGGCGGGTGGTGCGGTTGAGCAGGCGCGCGCCAAGGCGGGCCTCGAGGCTCGACACATGCTTGGAAACGGCGGACTTGGAAATCCCCATCTTCTTCGCCGCGTCGGTGAAACCGCCCTGGTCCACCACATTGGCGAAGGCCTCCATTTCGGTCAGACGGTCCATTCAGTGTCCCTCGGATAGTGTCCGTTCGTGTTGTGGACCTGTATCCGGGCCAATAAGGGCAAGATCGGGGCGCAGTTGCGATAATATCGCGGTTTGTTCGGGATCGTTCAGGGCATGGAAACGGGCGCGTCAGGCGTTCGCCGCGCCGAAGGTCTCGTCGAAGGCCGCCTGTCCTGCCCTTGAGAACCGCAGGATTCGCGTGTCGGGCACACGGGTTAGCCAGCCCTTGCCCTCCATCGCGGCCAACATGGCCCGGCCCAGACGGCCCCCGAGGTGCGACTGGCGCATCGACCAGTCGAGGCATTCGCGCGCCTGCGGCCCGCGCGCGGGCGTAAGGTCGACACCCAGCGCGGCCAGGATTGTTTCGCCTTTCGCGGTCAGCGCCAGCCCCTCGGGCGCGGCGGCGAAGGCCCCGCGCGCCTGCAAGGCCCGGAACATCCGCACGCCGGTTTCGCCCGCCAAGTGGTTATAGCAGACACGGGCGTGGCGCAGTTCCGCATCCTTCGGTCCGGGGCGCGTGCGCAGGTGGCCCTTGCCCGCCGCCAGCCCCATCAACGCCTCGAGCGCGCGGGCGACCTCCGCCCCGGCGAGCGTGAAATAGGCGTGGCGGCCCTGGGCCCGCCGCGCCAGCAGCCCGCCGTTTTCCAGTTTGCGCAGGTGGGCGCTGGCGGTCTGCGCCGTCACCCCGGCCTCGGCGGCCAGTTCCGAGGCGGTCAGCGCCTTGCCCGCCATCAGCGCGGTCAGGATGTTCGCCCGCGCCGGGTCGCCGATCAGGCTGGCGAGGGCGGCAATGTCGGGTCCGTGTCGCATCCTTCGATCATCGCCGAAGCATTCCCGCGGCGCAAGCGGCTATCCCGTGGCGGCAACCAGAGGAGACCGATATGCTGACCTGCATCATCCGCTACCAGATCGACCCCACGAAGAAGGCGCAATTCGCCCAATACGCCCGCAACTGGGGCCAGGCGATCCCGCGCAACGGCGCCGACCTGATTGGCTATTTCGCCCCGCATGAAGGGTCGAGCACGCTGGCCTACGGCATCTACAACATCGAGTCGCTCGCCGCCTACGAGGCCTACCGCGAGCGGCTGGCGGACGACCCGCTGGGACAGGAGAATTACGCCTTCGCCCAACGCGAGCGGTTTCTTTTGCGCGAGGACCGGACATGGCTCAAGCTGGTCTCCACCCCACATGGAGGAACGCGATGATCGCCATCATCTTCGAGGTCGAACCCGCCGAGGGCCAGACCGACCGCTACCTCGACATCGCCGCGCAGATGCGGCCGCTGGCCGAGGCGACCGAAGGATTCATCTCGGTCGAACGCTTCCAGAGCCTGACCAACCCCGGCAAGCTGCTCTCGGTCTCGTTCTTCGAGGATCAAGCGGCGGTGGACCGCTGGCGGCAGCTTTCCCAGCACCGCCGGGCGCAGGCCAAGGCGCGCGGCGGGGTGTTCCGGGACTACCGCCTGCGGGTGGCCGAGGTGATCCGCGACTACGGGATGGAGGATCGCGAGGAAGCGCCCGCCGACAGCCGGACTGAGCACGGCTGAGGCCAGGGAAACCGGCGCCCGTAGCGCGTGTGGGTCCGGGCGGCGATGCCGGCCAGACCCACGCGCCGCTCAGACCGCCGCGCGGGCGCCCCTGTCGTTGCGCAGCGCCGACAGTTCCTCGGCCACCAGGAAGGCCAGTTCCAGCGACTGGCTGGCGTTCAGCCGCGGATCGCAGGCGG
>JAGRMS010000396.1 GCA_020441135.1 Pseudooceanicola sp. | reverse complement strand
TTGTCGCGGTTGTCGCCCATGAAGAAGTAATGCCCCTCGGGCACCACGAAGACCCCGGTGTTGTCCAGCGACTGCGTGCCGACGTTCAGGATCTTGTGGGTGACGCCGCCCGGCAGCGTCTCGGTGAACCGCTCCTTCTGGCAGACCGCCCCCAGCCCCACCACGCCATTGGCACAGATCGGCGTGGACCCCTGCGGCCCCTGCGGCTCGAACAACTCGTCGAAGGTTCCGTCGGCCACTATCTCGACCGGCGTGTCGTTGATGATAAGCCGCCCGTCCGTCACCTGCACCCGGTCGCCCGGCAGGCCGATCAGCCGCTTGATGAAATCGTCGCCCGTCACCGGATGGCGGAACACCACCACGTCCCCGCGCTCCGGCTCGCCGCCCAGGATGCGCGAGTTGCCCGACCGCATCCAGCCACAGATGTCCTCGGCGTCGATGTTGATGCCGAACTGGGGCAGCTTCAGGCTGGGGCAGGAGGCGTAGGAATAGCCGTAGCTCATCTTGTTGACGAAGACGAAATCGCCGATCAGCAGCGTTTCCTTCATCGACCCCGAGGGGATCCAGAACGGCTGGAAGAATAGGGTACGGAACAGACCGGCGATCAACAGGGCATAGACGATGGTCTTCAGGGTTTCGAGAAACCCGTTGCGCACTTCGGCCATGACCTGCCCTTTTCGATGGTATCTGCCCTGCGCGCTACATGCGGCGACGGACCGGTGAAGTCAAGTTGTGCCCGTCCAGCCCGCCTGCCACTGACGCCGCAACCCTTCGCCCCGGCCCCGGAACGACGTGCCCGACGCCTGCGCATCCAGCACCCGTTCGGTGCGAAAATGCCGGATCGCCTGCCGCATCTCGCACCAGGCGACAAGGTTCACTGCCTCGTCGTAATAGATCAGCGCCAGCGGCAGCACCACGCGGCGCGTCTCGGTGCCTTCGGCATCGCGATAGGCCAGCGTCAGCCCGGTCTCCTCGCGGATCGCCCGGCGCGCCAGCGCAAGGTCCAGCCCCGGCGCAGGCGCGCGCGGCGCGCCCCAGACGTGCAGCGCCCGGTCGCCCAGCAACCGGCGCAGCGGCGGCGGCACGCTGGCCGCGATCTTCTCCTCCACCGCGCGCGCCGAGGCCGCCAAGGTCGGATCGCCGTCGCGCGCCAAAAGACCCAGCGCCACCACCAGCGCCTCGGTCTCGTCCAGCGAGAACATCATCGGCGGCAGGGTGAAGCCGGGCCGCAGCAGGTAGCCGATGCCGCGCTCGCCCTCGACCGGCACCCGCATCGCCTGCAACGCCGCGATGTCCCGGTAGATCGTGCGCTTGTCCACCTCCAGCCGGTCCGCCAGCTCCGCCGCCGTCACCACGCCCCGCGCGGCGGCGAAGATCTGCACGATCTCGAACAGGCGGGCCATCTTGCGCATCACGTCCCTCAGTTGACAGGCCGCTGTCAGTTGCCCGCTGCTAGCGGATTGCCCTGTCACCGGCAAGCAGGGAGAAACCGCCATGACCTACGCGCAGACCCTCGGGCTGTTCTGGCTCTTGCTGGTGGGGATCATCGCCGTCCCCGGCCTCGACATGCTGCTGGTGCTGACCCATTCCCTGTCGCGCGGCCTGCGCGCCGGTTTCGCGGCGGTTGCGGGAATCATGACGGCGGGCGCGGTCCACACCGCCTGGGGCGCGGTCGGAGTCGCCCTGCTGCTGACCTTCCCGCCGGTTCTTGTGCCCGTGCTTCTGCTGGCGGGCAGCCTCTACCTCGCCTGGATCGGCGTCACGCTGCTCCGCTCCTTGATCACTGTGGACACGGTCGGCCCGGCGCGCGGCAGCCCCTTCCGACAGGGCGCCCTGACCGCGATCCTGAACCCCAAGGCTTACGTTTTCGTGCTCTCGGTCTACCCGCAAGTCCTGCGCGCCGAGTTCGGGCCGCTGCTGCCGCAGGCGCTGGTCGCCGGGGCCATGACGGCGGCGACCCAGCCGGCGATCTATGGGGCCATCGCGCTCGCAGCAGGCCGGGTGCGCCTCTGGCTCCTGTCCAGCCCGCGCGCCACCATGCTGACGGGCCGGGTGGCGGGCGGCATCTTCCTGCTCTTCGCCGCCCTGGCCCTGTATGAGGCGCTGGCCTAGTACCCCAGCGCGCAGCCGTCCTTCCTCGGATCGCTGCCGCCCTCCAGCACACCGTCCTCGCGGATGCGGATCGCCTGCGCGCCGCCCAGCGGCTTGCCCGGCAGCTCGATCCTGTGGCCCAGAGCCTCCAGCTCTGCCTGAACGCCCGCGCTGTAGCCCCGCTCGATCTTCAGCACGCCGCCCTCGGGGAAGGCGCGCGGCGCGTCGATGGCGGTTTGCAGGTCCATCCCGCAGTCGACCAGGTTGCTGACCAGCCGCGCGTGCCCGGTCGGCTGATAGGCCCCGCCCATCACGCCGAAGGGCATCAGCACGCGGCCCTTCTCGCGCAGCATGCCCGGGATGATCGTGTGCATCGGCCGCTTGCCGCCGCCCAGCTCGTTCGGGTGGCCTTCCTCCAGCGTGAACCCCGCGCCCCGGTTCTGGAACAGGATTCCGAACTTGTCGCTCGCCACGCCCGACCCGAAGCCGTGAAAGATCGAGTAGATCAGCGAGACCACCATGCGGTCGCGGTCGACCACGGTGATATAGATCGTGTCCTTGTGGATCGCCTCGGTCAGCGGCTTCGCCTGCGGCATCACCCGCTTCCTGTCGATCAGCGCCGCCAGCTTCGCCGCCGTTTCCGGCGCCAGCATATGCTCCAGCCGCGCCGTGTGGTCCGGGTCGGCGATGAAGCGGTTGCGCGCGTCATAGGCCAGCTTCGACGCCTCGGTCTCCAGGTGCAGCCGCTCGGCCCCCAGCGGGTCCATCGCCGCCACGTCGAAATGCGACAGGATGTTCAGCAGCAGGATCGCCGTCGCCCCCTGGCCATTCGGCGGATGCTCGACCAGCTCGATCCCGCGATAGGGTCCGCTGACCGGCACCGTCGGCGTGCAGGCTGTCGCCGCGAAATCGTCGAGCGTGTGGACCCCGCCCAGCGCTCGCAGCGAATCGACCATGTCCTGCGCCACCTCGCCCGCATAGAACCCGTCGCGCCCCTCGCGCGCGATTCGCCGCAAGACCTCGGCCTGGCCGGGCGCCCGGAACAGCGCGCCGGTCGTCAGCGGCTTGTCGTCCTTCAGGTAGAACCGCCGCGCCGCGCCTTGCAGCGTGCCTTGTTCAAACGGCCAGTCGAAGGCCACGCGCGGCGCCACCGGCACACCCGCCTCGGCATGGTGGATCGCCGGTTGCAGCAAACGGTCGAGTCCCAGCTTCCCCACCGTCTCCGACAGGTGGCAAAAGGCGTCGATGGCCCCCGGAACGGTGATCGGCTGAATGCCATGTACCGGCACCGCCGCATGGCCCGCGTCGCGCAGCGCCGCGGCGCTGGCCGCCGCCGGCGCGCGCCCCGACCCGTTCAGCGCCTTGACCTCGTTGCTGCCGGGAGGCGTATACAGCACGAAGCAATCGCCGCCGATCCCGGTCATCTGCGGCTCGCAGATCCCCAGCACCAGCGCCCCCGCAATCGCCGCATCCATCGCATTGCCGCCCTGGCGCAACATCTCGAGCGCGGCCTGCGCCCCCAGCGGGTGCGAGGTCGCGCACATCGCCTCGGTGCCATAGCTGGCCGACCGGCCGGGTGTCTGGAAATCACGCATGTCCGTCCCCTTCGCAAGTTCGGCGCGACCCTAGAGCGCGCCGTGCGCAAGGAAAACCGCAATCGTCAGGGTGTTCGATTTTCGGGGGGGAAGATCCTCGGCACCGCGCACTGGGTGGGGGCTATGACGCGCGGCGCCGAGGGAAGCCATATGCAGCTACGGGAACAGTTCTCGCCGTTGCCTGCGGCAGCAGTGGGGAGGGATTGCGGCAGCATTGCGGCGCAGGATTCAAATGTTATCGGATGCCACGAGGGCATCGGCACATCCCGGGCACCCCGCCCCGCGGCGATGTTGCGTGGCCGCCTTGCCCGCTGTCGGCCCGGCGCGAATGTCTGCGGGCTGCAACCGGACCGGGCGGTGAAAGGCGCCGGTGTCGCGCCGCGCGCCGGCTGCCCCGTGTGACGTCGACCCAATGAGCAATCCGGCCACGCGGTTGAGGGCCCGGCAACGCGGACCGGGGCCGTCACAGGCCAGCATGTCCTGTGCCTGCCTTACCCCGTTGCGGTCGGGGCCGAGCCGGCCACCCCACCGCCCTACGCCCTCCCTGGCCGTTCCC
>JAGRMS010000395.1 GCA_020441135.1 Pseudooceanicola sp. | reverse complement strand
CCAGCGCGCCGCCCAGCGCCAGCGAGCCCGTGTCCCCCATGAACACCGCCGCCGGAGGCGCGTTGTACCACAGGAACCCCAGCCCGCCGCCGAACAGCGCCGCGGAAAAGATCAGGATTTCGCCCGTGCCGGGGACGTAATGCACGTCGAGATACTCGGAAAACACCGCGTGCCCGACCGCGTAGGAAATCACCCCGAGCGTCGTTGCCGCGATCATCACCGGCATGATCGCCAGCCCGTCCAACCCGTCGGTCAGGTTCACCGCATTGGCCGCGCCGACGATGACGCAGATGCCGAAGGGCACATAAAGCAGCCCGAGGTCGAACAGCGCGTTCTTCAGCACCGGCAGCGCCAGCTGGCCCTGCAAGGCCGCCGGGTGATACCAGGACGCCCAGACCGTCGCGACGGCGGCGATCACGATGCCCAGGACCATGCGCAGCCGTGCCGGCACGCCCTTGGTGTTCTGCTTGGACACCTTGGCATAATCGTCCGCAAAGCCGATCAGCGCATAGGCCAGCGTCACGAACAGCACCAGCCAGACAAAGGGATTGTCCAGCCGCGCCCAGAGCAGCGTCGCCGTGGTCAGCGCGCCGACGATCAGCAGCCCGCCCATCGTGGGCGTGCCCGCCTTGACAAAATGCCCCGCCGGGCCGTCGTCGCGGATCGGCTGGCCTTTGCCCTGCCGCCGCCGCAGCACCGCGATCAGCGGGCGGCCGAAGACGAAGCCGAAGACCAACGCGGTCAGGAACGCTCCTCCGGCGCGGAAGGTGATGTAGCGGAACAGGTTGAAGACGTCCCCGCCGTCGCTCAGCGCGGTCAGCCAGTAGAGCATTCCGGTATCCTACTCGTCATCGTCGGCGGTCGCACCGGCGGGCGCCCCATGACCCATTTTCCGGATCGCGTCAACGACCCGCGCCATCTGCATCGAAAGCGAGCCCTTGACCAGCACGACATCGCCGGAATCGAGCTTGTGACGCACGCCTTGCGCCATTTCGGCGCTGGTTTCCGTCCAGATACCGCGCTGCCGTTCAGGCAACGCGCGGTAGAGCGACTGCATCAGCGGCCCGACACAATGCACGGTGTCCACCGCCTGCATCGCCGGGTGTTCGGCCAGAGCGGCGTGCAATTGCGTCCCCTCGGGCCCCAGCTCTTTCATGTCGCCCAGGAAGGCAATCCTCCGCCCCTGCCTGACCCGCCCCGTATCGTTCCGCACGGTCGAGGCCGCCAGCACCTCGAGCGCCGCCCCCATCGCCGTGGGATTGGCGTTATAGGCGTCGTCGAAAAGCTCCAGAGTCAGGTCGGTTTCGACCGGGTCAAGCCGGATCACCTCGCGCGTGCCGCGCCCGGTGAAGGGCCGCCAGCGCCCGATGGCCTGCACGGCAAGCGCCAGGTCGGCCCCCAGCGCCTCGGCCGAGGCCAGCGCCCCGAGCGCGTTCATCGCGAAGTGCTTGCCCGGCGTCGCGAGCTTGAACAGGATCGGCACGCCCCGCGCGGTCGCCTGCACCACCGTGGTGTCGCCGACCAGCTGGACATCTTTCAGTACGTAGTCATGCCCGTGCCAGCCAAAGCCGATGTCCCTGACGCGCAGGTCGACCGCCTTGGCGGCAAGGACCGCCGCCGTTTCGATGTCGTGGTTCAGCACCGCCGTCCCGCCCGGTTCCAGCCCCTCGAAGATCGCGGCCTTTTCCACGGCGATGGCCGGGACGTTCGGGAACGCCTCGAGATGCACCGCCGCCACCGTCGTCACCAGCGCCACATGGGGCCGCGCCATCCGCGCCAGCGGCGCGATCTCGCCCGGGTGGTTCATGCCGATCTCGATGACGGCATATTCCGTCGCGGCAGGCATCCGCGCCAGCGTCAGCGGCACGCCCCAGTGGTTGTTGTAGCTCGCCACCGAGGCATGGGTCGCCCCCTGTTCGGACAGGATCTGCGCCAGCATCTCCTTGGTCGAGGTCTTGCC
>JAGRMS010000394.1 GCA_020441135.1 Pseudooceanicola sp. | reverse complement strand
GGGAACAGGTCCGACACCGGCATCATCGCCGATCCGATGATCCCGAAGGCATGCTGGATCCCATGCCGTTGCAGCACCTTAACGAAGGCCTCTTCGGTCGTCATCTTCATCGCAGAATCTCCCTGATCGGCGACCCCGCGGGCCCCGGCTTGTCTCCTTCTCTCTAGGCGCTCCCCCGCAAGGCGGTTAGGGCCAGAGCCGAAGGCCCCTTAAGTCCAGTAGCCGCTCAACGCCGCCGCGATCTGCGCGACGCCGGGGTCGATGGCGCGCTTCTGGATCGAGGAATAGCCAAGGCGGTAGTATTCCGCCGGCCGCTCCGGCCCCGCGAAGAAGGGCGCGCCCGGTTCGATCAGCACGCTCTGCGTGCGCAGCCGTTCCGCCAGCGCCCCGGTGTCCACGCCCGCGGGCGCCCGCATCCACAGCGACGACCCGCCATAGGCCCCGCGCCCCGCCACCGTCAGCCCGTGCCGCGCCACCGCTTCCTCCAGCGCGCGCCGCCGGTCGTGCAGCGCCTGCGCCATCCGCCGGATCTGCGCGTCGTAATGGCCCAGCGACAGGAAATAGGCCGCCGCCCGCTGCATGTGCCCCGGCGGATGCCGCAGCACCTGTGCCCTCAAGGCGCGCGCCTCGCGGATGAAATCGGCAGAACCGACGAGGTAGCCCAGCCGCAGCCCCGGAAACAGCGATTTCGAGAAGGAGCCGACGTAGACCACCCGGCCTTCGCGATCCAGCGACTTCAGCGACGGCGAGGGCGCCCCCAGAAACGACAGCTCGAACTCGTAATCGTCCTCGACGATCAGCGCGTTCAACTCCCGCGCGCGGGCCAGCAGCGCCTGCCGCCGCTCCATCGGCATGGTGGCGGTGGTGGGCGCCTGGTGGCTCGGCGTGCAGAAGATAACGTCGGTGCGCTCGGGGATGGCCTCGGGCGGCAAGCCATTGGAATCGACCGCAATCGGCGTCACCGAACAGCGCACCTGCGCCAGCAGGTCGCGCAGGGCGTAGTAGCAGGGATCCTCGATCGCCGCCTGCCGCCGCCCGTTCAGCAACACCTGCGCGGTCAGCCACAGGGCATTCTGCGCCCCCATCGTGATGAGGATTTCCGCTGGCCGCGCCGCGATGCCCCGGCGGGGCAGGGTGTGGCGGGCGATGAACTCCACCAGCAGCGGGTCGTCCTGGTCGAAGTAGTCCGAGGTGAGCGAGGCGAAATCCTTCGCTCCCAGCGCCCGCATCCCGCAGAGCCGCCAGTTGCCGTGGTCGAACAGCGTCGGGTCGGCCTGCCCGTAGATGAAGGGATAGCGATACTTCGCCCAGTCCCGCGGCTTGTTCAGCGTGTCGCCGCCCGAAAACGTCCGCACGATGGCGCGCGGCCAGTCCACCCGGTCCTCGCCCTGCGTCGCCGGTTCATAGACCGGCGGCACCGGCGCGTTGTCCGAGACGTAATACCCCGACCGCCCGCGCGAGGTCAGGTAGTCGTTGGCGAGCAACTCGGTATAGGCCAGCGTCACCGTGATCCGGCTGACGCCCAGGTGCGTGGCAAGCCGCCGGGACGACGGCAGCTTTTCCCCCCGGTGCAGCCGCCCCGACAGGATGCCCTGCGCGATCATCTGCTGGATCTGCGCCTGCAACGTGCCCTGGGCATCGGGCACCAGGAAGAAGGTCTCGACGGAAATGGCCATGACGGCCAGCCTAGTGTGGACCTAAGAGGCGCGCAATCTGGACTTAGGGCGCCGGCGCAACCTTCTTCCAGATCTCATGCGCCGGATCGGCGGCCTCCAGCCCCGGTTGCAGCGTCAGGTCATAGGGGTAGGGGGCCATCAGGTAGGCCCCCTCGCGCATGGTCGAGACCACCTGCGTTTCCAGCTGGTGCTGCATCTCGTCGTTGCGGAACAGGCGATAGGCAAACAGCACGTCATAGGCGCCGTAGTCGAAGGTCAGCGCGTCGGCGACGAACAGCTCGTCTTCCAGCGCGAAAGCCTTCTGGCCGTTCTCCACCTGAAGGGCGTTCAGGTCGAAGCCCGCCATCGTCTCGACCAGCATCAGCTGCGAGGCCTTCAGCAGCATCATGTTCCGCCCCGGCCCCGCGCCGAGCTCGAGGAATTTTACCGGGCGATAGCGCAGCCTGGGGTGGCTATAGCCCTCGTCGAGCGACAACAGCGTGTCGAGCCGCGCCACCATGTCGAGAAAGCGGTTCACGTCGAAGGGGATATAGTCGTAGGCCCCCTGCATCAGCCTGTAGTCGGGCGAATCCGGGTCGGGCATCCCGGCGTCGCGGCGGCGCAGCTCGACCAGGTGATGCAGGATGCGCCCCAGCGCCCCCTGCCGCCGCGCCATCGTCTGCATCATCTGATAGCGCGCCACCTCGCGTTCGCGGTATTGCTCCAGCGCCAGGTCATGCGCCTTGCCGTTCGCCGCCACCGCATCGCGCGCCTTTGCGAAAGCCGCCCGCGCCTGGTCCTGCGCCTTCTGCGCCAGCCCCAGCCGCGCCCCGAGCGAGGCAAGGTCGGACCGCGCCTTCGCCTCCCACCCGCCGCTGTTCGCGCGGGCCAGCGCGACCACCCGGCTTCCCAGCGCGTCGAGCTTGGCCTGCGCCTGTTCCAGCGTGGCGATGGTCTGGGCCAGGTCGTCGAGCGTGGCGCCAAGGCGGACCTCGGCGGAGAGGAAGGAGGGAAGGTCGTTGGTCATGGGGCACCCGGGAATGTCGTCAATCAATGGCGGCAGACTGGACCCGATTGCAGTTGTTGTGAAGCTTGGTTTCG
>JAGRMS010000393.1 GCA_020441135.1 Pseudooceanicola sp. | reverse complement strand
AGTATATCGGCGGGATCGAGCATGCAATTTTGCACCTGCTCTACTCCCGCTTCTTCGCGCGGGCGATGCATATCACCGGCCATCTTCCGGCGAAGTGTGCCGAGCCGTTCGATGCCTTGTTCACGCAAGGCATGGTGACGCACGAGATCTACCAGACACGCGACGACAAGGGGCGGCCGGTCTATCACCTGCCCGAGGATGTGACGGACGGAAAGCTCAAGGACGGCACGGCGGTCGAGATCATCCCCTCGGCCAAGATGTCGAAGTCGAAGAAGAACGTCGTCGATCCCTCGGCCATCGTCGCGCAATATGGCGCGGATACCGCCCGTTGGTTTGTCCTGTCGGACAGCCCGCCCGAGCGTGACGTGGAATGGACCGCCGCCGGGGCGGAAGCGACCTCCAAGTTCCTCGCCCGGGTCTGGCGCATGGCGCGCGACCTTGCGGACCAACGGGACGCGGGTGTCGGCGACATCGACGCCACCCTGCAAGAGGTGATGGACGCGCACCAGCTGGGGCAGAACCCGCTGGACGACGACCTGCTGCGCACTACGCACAAGATGATCGACGAGGTGACGCGCGGCATCGAAAGCTTTGGCTTCAACGCCGCCATCGCCCGCATCTATACCTTCGTGAACGCCCTGAACCGGTCGACCGCCTCGGCGCGGACCAAGTGGGGCGCGATGCGGACGCTGGCGCAGCTTATGTCGCCGATGACTCCGCACCTGGCGGAAGAGGTCTGGGCGATCCTGGGCGGCGAGGGGCTGGTGGCGGCGGCGCCCTGGCCCAAGGCCGATCCGGCGATGCTTCGCGACGATGCGGTGACGCTGCCGATCCAGATCAACGGCAAGCGGCGGGCCGAAATCAGCGTGCCGGCGGACATGGCCGCGGGCGAGGTTGAAAAGGCCGTGCTTGAGGTGGATGCTGTGATCAAGGCGCTGGACGGGGCCAGCCCGCGCAAGATCATCGTCGTCCCCGGCCGGATCGTGAATGTCGTCGTATAGCCGCCGCTTCCTGCTGACCCTGCCGCTGGCGCTGGCCGCCTGCGATTTCCGTCCGGTCTACGGGCCGGGTGGGGCGGGCCGGGCGCTGGACGGCAAGGTCGGGCTGGATGAGCCGACGAACGAGGACAGCTACCTGATCGCCCGGGCGCTGGAAGAGCGGTTGGGGCGGGCGTCGTCGCCGATCTACCATCTTGCGGTGACGACCAGTGTTGAAGAGCAGGGGTCCGCCGTGACCCCCGCCGGGGCGATCACGCGGGTGAACCTGGTGGGCCGGGCGAGTTACACCCTGACACAGGGCGAGGTGACGCTGGCGACGGGCAACGTGCGCAACTTCACCGGCTATTCAGCCACCGGCACGACGGTCGAGGCGCTGGCCGCCGAGACCGACGCGCGTGAGCGGTTGATGGCGATTCTCGCCGAGCAGATCGTGGTCCGCCTGTTCGCGACGCCCGGCATCGGCGCATGAAGCTGTCGACGCGCGACGCCGACGGTTATTTCGCACGGCCCGAGGCGGACAGGACCGGGCTGCTGATCTACGGCGGCGATGCGATGAAGGTCTCGCTGAAGCGGCAGCAGGTGCTCGCGGCGCTGCTGGGGCCGGGGGCAGACGAGGAAATGCGCCTGACCCGGATGCCGGGATCGGACCTGCGCAAGGAGGCCGCGCCGCTGGTCGACGCGATCAAGGCGCAGGGGTTCTTTCCGGGCGCGCGGGCGGTGTTTGTCGAGGACGCCAGCGAGACAGCCGCGCCCGCGATCGAGGCGGCTTTGGCGGACTGGCGACCGGGAGATGCACAGATCATCGTGACGGCCTCGGCGCTGAAGGCGACCTCGAAGTTGCGCAAGGCCTTCGAAGGGCATCGCAACGCCTATGCCGTGGGGTTGTATGACGACCCGCCGGGACGGGCCGAGATCGAGCGGATGCTGGCGGTGGCGGGGCTGCGGGATGTGCCGCAGGACGCGATGGCGGTGCTGGTGGCGCTGGCGACGGACATCGGGCCGGGCGACTTCGCGCAGACGATGGAGAAACTGTCGCTGTACAAGCTGGGCGACGGATCGCCGGTGACGCTGGCCGAGATCGCCGCCTGTGCGCCGCAGTCGACCGAAGCGGCGCTGGACGATGTGCTGAACGTGGTGGCCGAGGGGCGCGACGGCGAGGTCGGGCCGCTGATCCGGCGGCTGAGCGCGCAGGGGACGACTCCGGTCTCGCTCTGCATCGGGGCGGCGCGGCATTTCCGGACGCTATACACGATGGCCGCCGATCCGGGCGGGGCGTCGTCGGGCGCGGGGCGGGTGCGGCCGCCGCTGTTCGGGGCGCGGCGGGACCGGCTGGTGCGGCAGGCGCAGGCCTGGGGCGCGGAGAACCTGGAGCGGGCGCTGGGCGAGCTGACCGATACCGACCTGACGCTGCGGTCAGCCGGTCAGCGGGCACCGGCGATGGCGCTGGTGGAACGGACGTTGATCCGGCTGGCGAAACTGGCGCAACGCCGCTGATCGGGCTTGACCCCGGGGCGCGGCGCGGATTCAGTCGCCCGCAAAATGGGGAGATTCCAATGTACAAGGTCTATGGCGTCCTGGCGAGCCGGGCGTTTCGGGTGATGTGGCTGCTGGAAGAACTTGGGCAGGAGTACGAGCTGATCCGGGCCGCGCCGCACAGTGCCGATATCAAGGGCGTGAATCCCGGCGGGAAAATCCCGGCGTTACAGGATGGCGACGAGGTGATCGCGGATTCGACGGCGATCATGACCTACCTCGCGGACAAGCACGGGCAGATGACGTTTCGGGCCGGGACGATCCAGCGGGCGCGCCAGGATGCGCTGACGAACCTGCTGCTGGACGAGTTTGACGCGGTGCTGTGGACGGCGAGCCGGATGACGGGGCTGCTGCCCGAGCAATACCGGGTGCCGACGGTGGTGCCGACGCTGCACTTCGAGTTCGAGCGGAACCTGGCGAAGCTGGGCGAACGGTTCGAGGGGCCGTTCCTGATGGGCGAGACCATGACCATCGCGGACATTCTGGCGGTGCATTGCCTGAACTGGGCGAAGGTGGCGAAGTTCCCGATGAGCAATGCGGTGATGGTCGACTACGCGAAGACCCTGAGCGCGCGTCCGGCTTATGTGAAGGCCCGCGAGCGAGGGATGTGAAAAGGCCCCGGGTTTTCCGGGGCCTTTCCTGTCTTGCTGTCCCATCGTCGTTCAGACGGTGTAGGCGCTTTCGCCGTGGCTGGTCTGGTCGAGACCCTGGCGCTGGTCTTCTTCCGAGACCTTCAGGCCCATGATGACGTCGACCAGCTTGAACAGGATGAAGGAGACGACGCCGCACCAGACGATGGTGACGAGCACGGCCTTGATCTGGATCCAGGTCTGGGCCGCCATGGCGAAGTCCTCGGCGCCGGTGCCGCCGAGCGAGGGGGCGGTGAAGATGCCGGTGCCCACCGCGCCGATGATGCCGCCGACGCCATGGATGCCGAAGACGTCGAGGCTGTCGTCATACTTGAACTTGTTCTTGATGACCGCGACGAAGAAATAGCAGCCGATCGAGGCCAGCGCGCCAAGGACGATGGCCCCCACCGGACCGATGGAACCGCAGGCCGGGGTGACGGCGACGAGGCCCGAGATCATGCCCGAGGCGGCGCCCAGCATGGACGAGTGGCCGCGGGTGAACTTCTCGATCACGTTCCAGGCCAGGATCGCACCGGCGGTGGCGACGAAGGTGTTGATCATCGCCAGACCGGCGCCGCCGTTGGCTTCGAGGTTCGAGCCGACGTTGAAGCCGAACCAGCCGACCCACAGGAGTGCCGCACCGACGAGGGTGAGGGTCATCGAGTGGGGGGCCATGTTCTCTTTCCCGAAACCGACGCGGGGGCCGATCACGATGCAGCCGACCAGCGCGGCGATGCCGGCGTTGATGTGGACCACGGTGCCGCCGGCGAAATCAAGCGCGCCCCAGCCGAGGATCAGGCCGCCCGCGCCCCAGACCATGTGGGCGACCGGGAAATAGACGAAAGTCACCCAGAGAGCGCAGAACAGCATCAGCGAGCCGAACTTGATGCGCTCGGCAAAGGCGCCGATGATCAGGGCCGGGGTGATCGCGGCGAAGGTCATCTGGAAGCAGATGAACACGTATTCCGGGATCTTGTATTCGGCACTGAAGGTATCGGACAGCGAGTCGGTGGTCACGCCGGCGAGGAACAGCTTGTCGAGACCGCCCCAGTAGGTGCCTTCGCCGCCGAAGGCCGCCGAATAGCCGTAGACCACCCAGATCACCATCATCAGCGCGCCGATGGAGGTACACTGCATCAGCACCGACAGCATGTTCTTCGACCGGACGAGGCCGCCGTAGAACAGCGCGAGGCCCGGGATCAGCATCATCAGGACGAGGACGGTCGAGGTCATCATCCAGGCGACGTCGCCCTTGTCCATGATCGGCGCGACCTCGGCCGCGGCCTCGGTCGCCGCGGCGGTCGTGTCCTGTGCGAACGCCACGACCGGCATCAAGGCCGGAAGCGCCGCAAGCATGAGAGTCTTCACGTTTTTCATATCTGTTTCCCCTGAACTTGCGGTGCCGTTACAGCGCGTCTTCGCCGGTCTCGCCGGTGCGCACGCGAATGGCCTGTTCCACGTCGAGAACGAAAATCTTGCCGTCACCGATCTTGCCGGTGCGGGCGGTGCCGGTGATGGTCTCGACCACCTGGTCGGCCATGCCGTCGGCCACGATGATCTCGAGCTTGATCTTCGGCACGAAGTTCACGGCGTATTCCGCCCCGCGATAAATCTCGGTGTGGCCGGACTGCGATCCAAAGCCCTTGATCTCGGTAACCATCATGCCGCGCACGCCGGCGGTGGTCAGCGCCTCGCGGACCTCTTCCAGCTTGAACGGCTTGATTGTCGCTATGATGAGTTTCACCTCTGTCCCCTTCCTTGACGCAGGCCCCACCTGCACTCTGGTGGGGCAAGGAAGCGGGGACGGGGCCGCAAAGGGAACAATTTGGCGCGAATGATTTGGCCGCCGCGCATCAATGATGCACAATTTTTGCACAAATTATGGACAATGATGAATTTTTGGGCGGAAAACGAATCCCTTGCGGTTCCAAGAGCCCTCAACAAAGGATCGCAGAGAGAGTAGTCTCGGTCAAAACAGCAAGGGCCGGGCAGGGCTGCGATGAGCGACAGATCAAGGCGCAAGCCGCCACTGGTGGCCGACAGGCGGTATGGCGAGGCGAAGGCCGTCCAGCCAGCGCCCAAGTCCAAGGCACCGCCGAAACCCGGCACCGCCAAGCCCAAGACCAAGGCGAAACCCCGGCCGGTTCGGCGGCGGCGCGCGTCCGGCGGCGGCATCGGCGGGTTTTTCCGGGCGGTGATCGGTTGGATCCTGGGCTTGATCTGGCGGATCTTCTGGCGGGTCGGCGCGGTGGTGCTGATCATGCTGGGGCTTGCCGTCGGGTTCGTCTATTCGACCCTGCCCGAGGCTTCGGCGCTGCTGGACGGGAGGGCGAAGGGCTCTGTCACCCTGCAGGATTTCGAGGGCAACACATTCGCTTGGCGCGGCGACCAGTTCGGCGGGGCGGTGTCGCCCGACAAGGTGTCGCGGCACCTGAAGAACGCGATCATCGCGACCGAGGACAAGCGGTTCTACTATCACCTGGGCGTCAGCCCGCGCGGCATCGCCAGCGCGGTGCGCATCAACCTGTCGGAGGGCCGGGGGCCGCTTTCGGGGCACGGCGGATCGACGATCACCCAGCAGACGGCCAAGCTGTTGTGCCTGGGCGTGGTCTACGAGCCGGACAAGTGGGAGAGCCAGGCGGCCTACGAGGCCGATTGCAGACGAGGGTCGCTGTGGCGCAAGGGCAAGGAGGCCGTCTATGCGCTGGCGATGGAGGCAAAGTATTCCAAGGACGAGATCCTCGGCATCTACCTGAACCGCGCCTACATGGGCGGCGGGGCCTATGGGGCGGAGGCGGCAGCCAAGCGTTTCTTCGACAAGCCGTCGTCCGACCTGACCCCCGCCGAGGGCGCGATGATCGCCGGGCTGCTGACCGCACCGACCTCGCTTGCCCCGACCAACAACCTGGAACGGTCGCAGAACCGGGCGGCGGTGGTGATCGGCCTGATGCACGACCAGGGCTATCTGACCGACGCCGAGGCGAAGGAGGCAATTGCCCATCCGGCGGTGCTGTCCGAGGCGGCGGAGGCGCGCGCGGGCGGCTATTTTGCCGACTGGGTGATGTCGAGCGGGCCGGAGTTCCTGACCCGCGACAGCTCGGCCGACGTGATCATCAGGACCACGCTGGACCGGCGGTTGCAGACGGCGGCCGAGGACGCGATGCGGTTCATCTTTACCGAGAAGGTCAAGGAAGGGTCCAAGGCGCAGGCCGCGATTGTCGTGATGTCGGCGGACGGCGCCGTGCGGGCGATGGTCGGCGGCCGGGACACCAAGGTGACGGGGGCTTTCAACCGGGCAACGCAGGCGCTGCGGCAGACGGGATCGTCGTTCAAGCCCTTCGTCTATGCCACGGCGCTGGAGCTGGGACGGTCGCCGCTGGACACGGTGATGGACGAACCGTTCTGCATGAATATTGCCGGGTCGGGGCAGTGGTGCCCGGACAACTATACCAACCAGCATTACGGGCGGGTCACGCTGGCGCGGGCCCTGCGGGATTCGCTGAACGTGCCGGCGGTGAAGGTGTCCGAGAGTGTCGGGCGCGACCTGGTGCGGCAGGTGGCGGAAGGATTCGGCATCCACAGTGACCTGGCGCTGGGACCGGCGCTGGCGCTGGGGGCATCGGAAAGCACGCTGATCGAGATGACGGGTGCTTATGCGGGCATCCTGAACGGCGGATCGTCGGTGACGCCCTACGGGCTGATCGACCTGCGGCTGCTGGGCGATGCCGAGCCGCTGATGGGCACGGCTGGCGGGATCGGCGAGCGGGTGATCCGGCAGGAGGCCGCGCAAGAACTGATCTGGATGATGGAGAAAGTGGTGTCCGAAGGCACTGGGCGGCGGGCGGCGGTGCCGGGCTGGCAGGTGGCGGGCAAGACCGGCACGACCCAGGCGGCGCGGGATGCCTGGTTCATCGGGTTCACGGCGGATTACGTCGCCGGGGTCTGGATGGGCTATGACGACAACACGCCGCTGTCGGGCGTGACCGGGGCCGGACTCCCCGCCGAGATCTGGCGCGAGACGATGGTGCGGGTGCATGAGGGCCTGACGCCGAAGCCGCTGCCGATGCTGGCGCCCGCCGGCGCGTCCGAGGCACTTGATCCGGGGGCGCAGCGCGATCCGGTCGGGTCGGGGGTCGAGCGGTTCCTGGAGAACCTGCTGGGCGGTGGCGGGGGCAATGGCACGCCGCCGCCGCGGGCGGATCGCTAAAGCAGGTGGCCCGATTTGCGGGCCTTGGTGTCGAGGTATTTCGCGTTCAGCGGGTTGAGGCCGACCTTGAGGGGCACACGTCTTGCTACCGCGATGCCGGTCTTTTCCATCATCGCGACCTTGGCGGGGTTGTTGGTGAGGAGGTCGACCGCCGAGAAGCCCAGCGCCTTGAGGATGTCGGCGCCGAGGCGGAAGTCGCGTTCGTCGTCCTCGAAACCCAGACGGTGGTTGGCCTCGACGGTGTCGAACCCCTGATCCTGAAGTGCATAGGCCCGCATCTTGTTGGCGAGGCCAATGCCGCGGCCTTCCTGGTTGAGGTAGAGCAGGACACCCGCGCCCGCGTCGCCCATGTGTTGCAGCGCCGCACGCAGCTGGGGGCCGCAGTCGCACTTCAGCGATCCGAGCAGGTCGCCGGTGAAGCAGGCGGAGTGCAGGCGGGCGAGGACGGGCTGTGTCCGGTCGGGGCGGCCGATCTCCACCGCGTAGTGCTCCTCGCCGCCGTCCTCGGGTCGGAAGACGTGCAGACGCCCGGCTTCGGAGACGGAGAGCGGCAGGCGGGCGTGGACGACGGGGTGCAGGGGGCTGCGGTCGGCGAGGTGATCCTGCGCGGCGGCAAGGGCGATGCGGGTCAGGTCATGGCCGCGGGCGAAGGCTGCGGCGTTGGCGAGCGGAACGGCGACCATCGCGGGCAGCAGGCGGGCGGATTTGGCGAGTTGCAGGGCGACGCGGTGGGGCGAAGCATCGCTGTCGCGGCAACTGGTCAGCGGGCCTTTCATCGGCGTGGCGAGGTCGCCTGCTGGATCGGCCAATGCGGCGATCCAGCCGGGCGAGGCATCGGCGGGCACCCGGATGCGGGCGAGATCGCCGTCGTAGGCGCGCGCCTTCAGCGTCTCGGCCCGGCGGGCGGTGATTGCGACCACGACCTCGCCCAGCGCGCGCATGGCGGCAAGGCGCGGGGGGGACAGGGTCTCGGCGGCGGCGGTCAGGATGCCGGTGTCGCCACTGGACAGCACCACGGGCAGGCCCATGCGCAGATCGGCGCGGGCGCGGGCCAGAAGCTCGGCGATGTCGGGGATCAGGGTCATGCGGGACTGGATACCGTTGGAATATCTTCCAGATAGTTGGAATTTGGCGCGAAGTGAAACATTTCCCCTGTTGCGGACACGTCGCCGTGAACGATTTGCAGCAAATCTTGTTCACTTGGGCGATGCCGCACATGTGAAGGACAAGATCAAGGAGACCCGGGCATGGCGCAGACCAAGAAGATCCTGCTGGTGGACGACGACGACGACCTGCGCGAGGCGCTGAGCGAGCAGCTGGTGATGACCGAGGATTTCGACGTCTTCGAGGCGGCCAGCGGCAGCAAGGCGATGGAGCGGGTGCGCGAGGCGTTGTACGACCTCGTCATCCTGGACGTGGGCCTGCCGGATACGGACGGACGCGAGCTGTGCAAACGGATGCGCAAGCAGGGCGTCAAGGCGCCGATCCTGATGCTGA
>JAGRMS010000043.1:8180-39535 GCA_020441135.1 Pseudooceanicola sp. | reverse complement strand
CCGTAGACGATGGTCTTGTCCGCGCCGGAGGCGGGCGCGGAGACGAGAACTTTCGCCGACCCGTTGGCGAGATGCGCCTGGGCCTTGTCCTTGCTGGTGAAGATGCCAGTGCATTCCAGCGCGACATCGGTGCCGGACCACGGCAGCTTGGCGGGGTCGCTTTCGGCAGTGACGCGGATCCTGTGGCCGTTGACGGTAATGTGGTCGTCGCCGGTCGTCACCTCTGCGTTGAAGTGGCCGTGGACCGAGTCGAATTGCAGCAGGTGAGCGTTTGTTTCCACCGGGGCGAGGTCGTTGATCGCGACGATTTCCACATCGTCACGGCCGCTTTCGATCCAGGCGCGCAGGACGCAGCGGCCGATGCGGCCGAATCCGTTGATGGCGAGCTTTGCGGTCATAAGCGGTTTCTCTCCCTGAATCTGATAGCGCTAACATTCATCAGCGGCGGCGTTGCTAGCGCTAACGGTGGCGTCATAGCATGGAGGTGATCGCGAATCCAGTGGTTGAACAGGGAAATCCGTTTTGACGGAAATTTGTCCGTGAAGACGGTTTTTTGCGTTCCCCGACGCGGGCGTACATGGTAGGGAGACAGGAAAGGAGTGCGCGCATGTCCCAGGCCTTTCTCACCCGGCTGTCCGACACGCTGGCCGAGATCGAGGCGGCTGGACTGCTGAAGCGCGAGCGGCTGATTGCCTCGCCGCAGGGCGGACATATCCAGGTGCAGGGGCGCGAGGTGGTCAACCTCTGCGCCAACAATTACCTGGGTCTGGCGGACCACCCGGCGCTGATCGCGGCGGCTCAAGATGCGATGGAGCCGCGGGGCTACGGCATGGCCTCGGTCCGGTTCATCTGCGGGACGCAGGATCTGCACCGCGAGCTGGAGGGGGCTCTGGCGACGTTTCTGGGGATGGACGACGCCATCTTGTTCGCGGCGTGCTTCGACGCCAACGGCGGGCTGTTCGAGCCGCTGCTGGGCGAAGAGGATGCAGTGGTGTCGGACGCGCTGAACCATGCGTCGATCATCGACGGGATAAGGCTCTGCAAGGCGCGGCGGTATCGCTATGCGAATTCGGACATGGGCGACCTCGAGGCGCAGCTGAAGGCGGCGCGCGAGGCGGGCGCGCGCACGGTGATGATCGCGACGGATGGCGTGTTCTCGATGGACGGCTACCTCGCCAGGCTGGGCGAGATCCGGGCGCTGGCGGATCGCTACGACGCGGTGGTGATGGTGGACGATTGCCACGCGACGGGGTTCATGGGGCCGCAGGGGCGCGGCACGCCGGCACATTTCGGGGTGCGGGCGGATATCCTGACCGGCACACTCGGCAAGGCGCTGGGCGGGGCGATTGGGGGGTATATTGCGGGACCGCAACCCGTGGTCGACCTGCTGCGGCAAAGGGCGCGGCCCTACCTGTTCTCGAACGCGCTGCCCCCGGCGGTGGTGGCGGCGGGGCTGGCGGCGCTGACGCTGGTGGAGCAGGGCGACGATCTGCGCGCCCGGCTGTTCGAGAACGCGCGCTACTGGCGGAGCGGGCTTGAGGCGTTGGGCTTCGACCTGCTTCCGGGCGAGCATCCCATCGTGCCGGTGATGTTGGGCGAGGCGCGCTTGGCGCAGGAGATGGCAGCGCGGCTGTTCGAGGAAGGCATCTATGTCGCCGGGTTTTTCTTTCCGGTGGTTCCCCACGGCAAGGCGCGCATCCGCACGCAGATGAACGCCGCACTGACGCAGGCCGATCTTGATCGGGCTTTGAAGGCGTTCCGGGTGGCGGGCAAGGCAGTGGGAGTGCTGGCATGACCAACGAGATGAAGGCGCTGGTGAAGGCGGAACCGCGGGAGGGTCTGTGGATGCAGACTGCCCCGGTTCCGGAAATCGGGCCGGACGACGTGCTGATCCGCATCAACAAGACCGGTATCTGCGGCACTGACATTCATATCTGGAACTGGGACGAATGGGCGCAGCGCACCGTGCCGGTGCCGCTGATCACCGGACACGAGTTCGCGGGCGAGATTGTCGAGATCGGCCGGAACGTCGAGGGGCTGGAGATCGGGCAAAGATGCTCGGGCGAGGGGCATCTGATCGGAAAGACCTCGCGCCAGAGCCGGGCGGGAAAGTTCCACCTCGATCCGGCGACGCGGGGAATCGGCGTCAACGAACACGGCGCCTTTGCGCAATACCTGCGCCTGCCCGCCTTCAACGTGGTGCCGCTGCCCGACGACATTCCTGACGAGATCGGTGCAATCCTCGACCCGCTGGGCAACGCGGTGCATACGGCGCTGAGTTTCGACCTGGTGGGCGAGGATGTGCTGATCACCGGGGCGGGGCCCATCGGCATCATGGCGGCGGCGGTGGCGCGCCATGTCGGCGCGCGGCATGTGGTGATCACCGATGTCAATTCGGCGCGGCTCGACCTCGCCGCCAGGGTGGCGGACGTGGTGCCGGTGAACGTGGCGCAGGAAGATCTCAAGGACACCATCGCGCGGCTGAAGATGAAGCAGGGTTTCGACGTCGGGCTGGAGATGTCGGGCAACCAGCAGGCGCTGGACCAGATGGTCGAGGCGATGACGATGGGCGGCCGGATCGCCATGCTGGGCATCCCGCCGGGCAAGTCGCCGGTCGATTGGTCGCGCATCGTCTTCAAGGCGATCACCATCAAGGGCGTCTACGGGCGCGAGATCTTCGAGACCTGGTACAAGATGATCGCGATGTTGCAGAACGGGCTGGACGTCTCGGCGGTGATCACGCACCGCTTTCGCGTCGACGATTTCCGTGAGGGGTTCATGGCGATGAAATCGGGCCTCAGCGGCAAGGTCGTGCTGGACTGGACGTGATGGACTCGATCCTTGGTGTCATCGGCAATACGCCCTCGATCTGGCTCGACCGGTTATGCGCCGCGAAGGGCGTTGAGGGGCGTATCCTGGCAAAGCTCGACTACCTGAACCCCGGATTTTCCAAGAAGGACCGGGCGGCGCTGGGGATCATCCGGGCGGCAACGGCGGATGGGACACTGAAGCCTGGGCAGACGGTGGTGGAGCTGACCAGCGGCAACATGGGGACCGGGCTGGCGATTGTCTGCGGGCAGATGGGGCATCCCTTTGTCGCGGTGATGAGCCGGGGTAACTCGCCCGAGCGCGCGCGGATGATGCGGGCGCTGGGGGCGGAGGTGGTGCTGGTCGACCAGGCGCCGGGGTCGCGCGTGGGCGAGGTCTCGGGCGCCGACCTGGCGCTGGTGGAGGCGGATGCGCAGGCGATCACGGCGGCGCGGGGGGCGTTCCGGGCCGACCAGTTCAACCATCCGGGCAACGCCGCGGCGCACGAGGCGACGACGGGTCCGGAGTTATGGGCGGACAGCGGCCAGACGCTGACGGCTTTCGCGGATTTCGCCGGGTCGGGCGGCAGTTACGGCGGCACCATCGCGGCGCTGAAGCGGCTGAACCCAGGCTTGCGGGGGTATGTCGTGGAACCCGAGGGCGCGGCGGCCCTCGCGGGGCAGGCTGTGCGGGATGCGGCGCATCCGATCCAGGGCGGCGGCTATGCGATGGAAGACCTCACCCAGATGCGCGGTGCGCCGGTCGACGGGTTCCTGACGGTGAGCGGTTTGAAGGCGCGGGATACGGCGCGCGACCTTGCGCGGGTCGAAGGCATCTTCGCGGGATTCTCTGCGGGGGCGAACGTCGCCGCTGCGCTTGACTTGCTGGGTGGCGCGGAGCGGGGCGGGGTGATCGGCGTGGTGATCTGCGACAGCGGGCTGAAATACCTGTCGACCGATCTTTGGGACTGATTGGGTTCGAATCGCTTGCGCGATCCGATCGAAGCGGGGGGCTAAGCCCCCGCACCCCCGTCGCGCCTGCGGCGCGATGCCTTCGGCGAGGATATTTGGAGCAAATGGAAAAGGGGGCCTGTTGCTTCCATTTGCCCGAAATTTCCTGGGGGAGTCGCCCGGAATGGGCGGCGGGGGCAACGCCCCCTTTGCTCTCCCGTTCAGCGGTCGAAGACGATCACGTTGCGCTTCGCCGCGCCGCCGAGCGTGTCGGCGATAGCTTCGTTGATCTGGTCGAGGCTCCAGCGACCGGAGATGAGTTCGTCGAGTTTCAGGCGGCCCTGGCGGTAGAGGTCGATCATCCAGGGGATGTCGCGCTTGATCACCACGTTGCCCATCTTGGAGCCGACGTAGCCCTGGCCGACATCGGCCATCAGCAGCGGCGAGAAGGAGGATTTCTGGTCACCGTGGGGCATACCGACCATCACGACACGCCCCGAGTTTGCCAGGTAGCGCGGGGCTTGATCGTAGACGGCGGCGACGCCGACGGTCACCAGCACGGCGTCGGCGCCGCGCCCGAGGAGTTTCTTGACGTCGGCCCAGGGCTTTGCCGCCTTGGCCGAAACCACATCGGTCGCACCGAACTGCTTGGCGATCTCGAGTTTCTCGTCCAGCATGTCGACCGCGACGATGCGGCGCGCGCCGGCAATGCGGGCGCCCTGGATGGCGTTCAGCCCGACTCCGCCGGCGCCGATCACCACAACGTCCTGCCCGACCCGCAGCCCCGCCGCGTTCACCGCCGCGCCGACGCCGGTGATGACGCCGCAGGAGATCAGCGAGGCGACGTCCTTGGCAACGTCATGGGGGATCACGACGACCTGGCTTTCGTCCACGACCACCTTCTCGGCGAAGGCGCCGCAGGCCATGGCCTGGAGCATCTTGTCGCCGCCGAGCGTGGTGAGCGGCCCGGCGGTGTCGTCGTGGCGCGTTTCGCAGGTGGTCAGGTGGCCGGAGTGGCAGGAAGGGCAGTCGCCGCAGGAGCGCACCAGGGTGACGCAGACGCTGTCGCCGATGGCGATGCCGCGCACGCCCTCGCCCAGCGCCGTGACCCTGCCCGCGGCCTCATGCCCGTAGACGGCGGGGAGGTGGCCGCCGAAGCCGCCCTGCTGGAAGGAGATGTCGGAGTGGCAGATCGCCACGGCGTCGATCTCGACCTCGACCTGGCCGCGGGTCGGGGCGGCGAGGCGGACCTCTTCGATCACCAGCGGTTCGTTGAAGGCGTGGCAGACGGCGGCCCGGATGGTTTGCATGGGTCTCTCCTCTTTAGCGGCAGGTTAGCGCAGGGGGCTTTTGCCGCAAGTGCGAAATTTGGTTCCGCAGTGCGGATCAACTGGCGCGCGGGGTGCGGCGGATCACGAGTGTGGCCAGGCCGAGCAGGATCGCCGCCAGCACGAAGGGGGCGCCGGGGAAGTGGACGGCGGCCCCGTCGGCGGTGAAGGCGGCGAAGGCGGTGGTCATGACCAGCGGCGAGAGGATCGCGGCGAGGGCGTTGACGCTGGCGATGACGCCCTGGAGTTCGCCCTGGGCGTCGGCGGCGACGCGGCGCGAGAGCATTCCCTGCAGGGCCGGGGTCGCCACGGCGCCGACCGAGGCGATCGGCGTCAGGACCAGCGCGAGCGGGCCGCTTTTCACCAGTGCCAGCATCACGCAGGAGAGCCCTTCGGCGATAATGCCCCAGAGGGCGGTGCCGCGTTCGCCGGTACGGGCGATCAGCCAGCGGATCAGCCAGATCTGCACCGCCGCCGCCGCGATGCCGTAGAGGGCGAGGGACAGGCCGATCAGCTGGGGAGTCCAACCGAATTGCGCCTGGCCGAAGTAGCTCCAGACGGAAGGGTAGACGTAGAGGGCGAGATTATAGAGGAAGAAGACCCAGAGCAGGCGGCGCAGCTCGGGGTGCGCGCCGATCTGGCGGAAGGCGCCGAGGGGGTTTGCGCGGGACCACTGGAAGGGGCGACGGATGGCGTCGGTCACGGTTTCCTTCAGGACCAGCCATCCGAAGAGCAGGTTCAGCGCCGAAAGCGCGGCGGCGGCGTAGAAGGGGGCGCGGGTGCCATATTCGCCAAGCAGCCCGCCGATCAGGGGGCCGAGAACAAACCCGATGCCGAAGCCTGCGCCGATCAGTCCGAAGTTGGCGGCCTTTTCCTCGGGCGTCGAGACATCGGCCATGTAGGCGCTGGCCGTGGCGTGTGTTGCGGCCGTGATGCCGCCGACGATGCGCGTTACCATCAGCAGCCAGATCGACCCGGCGACGGCCATGACGAGATAGTCGAGAGTCATGAAGAACAGCGAGATCAGCAGGACCAGGCGGCGGCCGTAGCGGTCCGACAGGTTGCCGACCACGGGTCCGCAGACGAACTGCATCAGTGCGAAGACGGTGGAGAGCGCGCCGCCCCAGAGCGCGGCGTTGGCGAGACTGCCGCCCTGCACCTCTTGTATCAGGTCGGGCATGATCGGCATGATCAGTCCGATGCCCATGGCGTCGAGCACGACCGTTACCACGATGAACAGTGTGCCCGCGCGCATCCCCTATCCCAGGGCGCGGACGGCGCGGGCGAAAGCGCGCGCATCGGCCGGAGCCTGGCCCAGCTGCTGCGCCGGATCGAAGACCGAGAGATCGACCCGCGGATAGTCGCGGGCGACGAGGGCGCGCAGGGGGGTGTTGGTCGCCATCGCTTCCTTGCAGAGAGCCTTGACCGCGGCCTGCGCCTCGGGCCGAGGGAGGTTTTGGGCGAGGGCAAAGCTCATCGCCTCGGCGTGGATCATGTCGAGACCGCGTTCGAGCGCGGCGGTCATGGCCTCCGGCACGGGGGCGATGCCCTGCGCCAATCCCTTCGCCGTGGTGACGGCGGCCGCCGCGCTGAGTGCGATCTGCGGCAGGCAGAGCCATTCGGTGAACCAGGCCGCGCCGTCGCGCTGGTGGCGAGGCAGGGCGGCGGAATGCAGCGTCGCCATCAGACCGCCTGCCTGCTTCGCCAGGGCGATCAGCACCGAAGGGGCGACCGGGTTCTGTTTCTGAGGCATGGTCGAGGAGGCGCCCGCGCCGCCGAGTGTGATCTCGCCAATTCCGCTCATCACCAGTTCGGTGGCGTCTTCGCCGAGCTTGCCGAGCGCCAGCGTCAGGCGGACGCACCAGTCGGCGAGGCGCAGGATCGGCGTGCGGTCGGCATGCCAGCTGCGGCCGGGATCGGTGAGGCCGAGGGCGGCTGCCATGTCGGCGCGCAGGGCGGCGGCCTCTGGCCCCAGCGCGCCGGCGGTTCCGGCTGCGCCCGAGAGCGAGACGAGCAAGCAGTCGCGGCGCAGGGTGTCCAGTTCCGCGCGCAGGCCAAGCAGGGGCTGGCCCCAGCCTGCCGCAACCGCGCCGAAGCTGGTCGGGGTGGCGTGCTGGCCGTAGGTGCGTGCGGCCATCGGCAGCTGCGCGTGGGTTTCGGCGAGCGTCGCCAGCGCGTCGAGAGTCGCGCGGGCGTCCGTTTCCAGCAGGGTCAGCGCCTGCCGCAGGCGGAGCATCAGCCCGGTGTCCGAGATGTCCTGGCTGGTCGCGCCCCAGTGGGCGTATTGGGCGTGCTCGGGGGCCTTCATTTCCTTGCGGAAGGCGGCCACCAACGCCGGGACGCTGACGCCGTTTTCGCCTGTCGCCTCGGCCATGGCACCGGGATCTAGGGGGAGTTCCATCGCCGCGCGATGGATGAAAGCCGCGGAAAGCTCCGGGATGATGCCGCGCGCGCCCTGCGCCCTGGCGAGCGCGCCTTCGACCAGCAGCATGGCGCGGATTTCGGCATTGTCGGTGAAGAGCCGCCCAACCTCGCCCGTCGGGAAGAGGCGGCCGTAGAGGGCGCTGTCGAAGACCGATGCGGCCATCAACCGGACTCGGCAATGCGGCCGAGCAGGGCGGCGAGGCCGCTGGGGTCGGCGAGGAAGGGGGAGTGTCCGGTGGGCATCTCGTGAACGCGGGCGCGGGGCCAGTCGCGGGTCATCTCATCCTGGTATTCGGGCGGAATGGTCTGGTCGTCGCGGCAGACGATGTAGGATTTCGGGACCGAGGCGTAGTTGTTGGTCAGGTCCAGCGGCGTGGTCTGCGGTGGCAGCGCCTGCGGGCAAAGTTGCGCGATGGCCCAGTCGGTCACGTCCGGCGGGCAGTCGTTGTAGAAGAGGTCGCGCCCGAGAACGGGGTCGACGGACATGGACAGCCCGTCCTCGCTGCGGCGGACGGCGGGCAGGATCGGGTGGCGGGGGGCGCGTTTGCGGACATCGACCATCGACAGGCCCGAGGCGACGGGGAAGTAGGCGCAGAGATAAACCAGAGCGCGCATCCGCGACGGGTCTTTTTCCGCCGCCGCCGCGACGGGAAAGCCGCCCCAGGAATGGCCGACGACAATGGTGTCGGGCGTGGAGGCCGAAAGCACGGCGTCGGCGCTGGCATCCAGCGTGACCTGCGCGTGCGGTGTCCGGTCCGCGCCGTTGCCGGGGAGGTCAATGGCGAGGCTGCCGTGCCCCAGCGCCGCCAGCGCCGGGATTACGTCACGCCAGCACCACGCGCCGTGGCACGATCCGTGGATCAACAGGAAGCGGGCCACTCACATATCCAGGAAGACGGTCTCGCCTTCGCCCTGAAGCTGGATGTCGAAGCGCCAGGTGCCGTTGCCGGTGTCCTTCGCGATCAGCGTATTACGCCGGTTCTGGTGCTCCAGGCGGTTGAGCAGGGGATCCTTCGAGTGGTCGTCACCCTCAAAGTAGAGCCGCGTTTGCAGGCCGATGTTGATACCGCGCGCGACGACCCAGAGGCCGATGTGCGGGGCCATGCCCGCGACGGCGCCGGGTTTGATCGTGGTCAGTTCCCACTCTCCGGTGTCGAAGTTCGAAGCGCGGCGGGCGAAGCCCTGCGCGCCGGGGCCGTATTTGCCGTCGGCATCGGCCTGCCAGAATTCCACAAGTACGTCGTTCAGCGATTTGCCGACACCGTCGCGGACGACGCCGGTGATGGTGATGCGCTGGCCTTTCGCGTCCTTCGGAAACGGCTCGAGGCCGAGGTCTTGGTCGTAGATCCCGTGGATGCCGACGAAGTTCGGCGTGCAGCCGATGTGGACATAGGGCCCGGCGGTCTGCGAGGCGGATTCGGGCAGGTATCCCAGTGGTTGCACCATGTCACAGACCCTCCATGCGGTTTTCGAACATCGTCTGGCGGTTGCCCCGCAGCACGATATCGAATTTGTAAGCGAGGCAATCGAGCGGCAAAGCCCGGTTCATGTCGAGCGGCGCGACAAGGCGGTCGACCGCTGCCTTGTCCGGGATCGTCGCCACGATGGGGCAGCGGTAGATCAGCGGGTCGCCCTCGAAATACATCTGGGTGATGAGGCGCTGTCCGAAGCTGGCGCCAAACACCGAGAAGTGGATGTGCATGGGCCGCCAGTCGTTCACGCCATTCGGCCAGGGATAGGCGCCGGGGCGGATGGTCATGAACTCGTAACTGCCGTCCTGCGCGGACAGGGTGCGCCCGCAGCCGCCGAAGTTGGGGTCGAGCGGGGCGAGGTAGCCGTCTTTCTTGTGGCGATAGCGCCCGCCTGCATTGGCCTGCCAGACCTCGACCAGCGCATTCGGGACGCCGCGCCCGGTCTCGTCCATCACCCGGCCGTGTACGATAATGCGCTCGCCGATGGCGGGTTCGCCGGTGAAGTTCAGGATCAGGTTGTTGTCGAGCTTGCCGATCAACTCGTGCCCGAAGACCGGCCCGGTCTGCTCGGTCGCCGTGGGCGACCCTGCGATAAGGGCAAGTCGCGGGCTGCGCGGAACGCTCGACTTGTAGCCCGGTGCGTAGGCGACCGGGTGGTTGGCGCGGTTGCGCGGCATCAGGGTCATGGCTTGGCCTCCATCTCGGCGTAGGTTGCCTTGGCGAGTTTCAGGGCGTGGTTGGCTTTCGGCACCCCGGCGTAGATCGCGACGTGCTGGAACACCTCGAGCACGTCGGCCTTGCTGGCCCCGGTGCGGGCGGTGGCGCGGATGTGCATGGGGATCTCCTCGAAGTTGCCCATCGCCGCCAGCAGCGCGAGCGTCAGCATCGAGCGTTCGCGCCGGCTGATGCCGTCGCTGGCCCAGACGGTGCCCCAGGCGCCCTCGGTGATCAGGGCCTGGAACGGCAGGTCGAGGTCCGTCTTGGCCGCCTCGGCGCGGTCAACGTGGGCGTCGCCGAGCACCTCGCGCCGGACTTTCATGCCGCGGTCGTAGGCCTCAGACATGGCCGGTCTCCTTGAGGAAGGCGGTCAGGACGGCGGCGTATTCCTCGGGCTGCTCGACGCAAGGAAGGTGCCCGGCCTTGCGGATCAGGTGGAACTTCGATCCAGGGATCAGCCCAACGGTTTCGCGCACGAGGTCGGGCGGGGTGGAGCCGTCCTCGTCGCCCGCGATGCCGAGGGCGGGCAGGCGCAGACCGGCGGTGGTGGAATAGAAATCCGTTCCCGAGATCGCCGCCGAACAGCCCGCGTAACCGGCGGCGGGCTGGCGCACCAGCATGTTGCGCCAGAGTTCTAGTTCCGGCGTCGCGCGGAAACCTTTCGAGAACCAGCGCTCCATCACCGCGTCGGCCAGGCTTTCGATGCCGTTGGCGTTCACCGCGTCGATGCGTTGTTTCCACATCTCGGGCGTGCCGATCTTGGCCCCGGTGTTGGACAGGACGACCGCCCGCACGAGGTCCAGCCGCTTGACCGCCAGCCCCTGCGCGATCATGCCGCCGATGGACAGGCCGACCAGCACGCAGTCGCGCACCCCGAGGTGATCCAGCAGCCCTTCGAGGTCGCGCACCAGCGCCCCCATCGAGTAGGGCGCGCTGGGTTCCGAGGAGAGGCCATGCCCGCGCTTGTCGTAGCGGATGGTGCGCAGGCCCTGCGGCAGCAGCGGCAAAACCTTGTCCCAGAGTCGCAGGTCGGTGCCGAGCGAATTGGCAAAGACCACGGGCCGCCCGTCCGGATCGCCGTCGACTCGATAGTGCAGCCGCACGTCGCCCAGATCCGCAATCCGCATCCCTGTGTCCTCCCTGCTTTCCGCGGTATTTAACCGCGCGTAATGGACAAGGTAAAGGCGCGGGGATGCCGCACGGGAAGGGTGGTATGCCGGCTGCTTCTTCCCTCTCCAGATACACGGCACCGCGCCCTTGGCGCACGAGACGCCGGTGGGAAGCGCCGTGGGCGACACCACAGGTCGCACAACGCCTTGCGGTTCCGGTGCGCGGGGGCAATGTTGGCGCCAAACCGCATGGAGCCGCGCATGAAACTCGCCGATCTGGACGTTATCGTCACCTCGCCCCCGGCGCCCGGCTGGGGCGGGCGCTACTGGATCCTCGTCAAGGTGACGACCGACACCGGCATCACCGGCTGGGGCGAGGTCTATGCGGCCTCGGTTGGACCCGAGGCGATGGCGCATGTGATCCGCGACGTGTTCGAACGGCACATGGCAGGCGAGAACCCGGAGAACATCGAGATGATGTTCCGGCGGGCCTATTCCAGCGGCTTCACGCAGCGCCCGGACGTGACGGTGATGGGGGCGTTTTCGGGGCTGGAGATCGCGTGCTGGGACATCCTTGGCAAGGATCGCGGGCGCCCAGTCTATGCGCTGATCGGCGGGCTGATGAACGAGGCGATCCGCTGCTACACCTACCTCTACCCGTTGAAGCATCATCCGATCTCGGAGTTCTGGACATCGCCCGACATGGCGGCGGAATGCGCGGCGGAAATGGTGCGGCAGGGCTATACCGCGGTGAAGTTCGATCCAGCCGGTCCCTATACGCTGCGAGGCGGGCACATGCCGGCCTTGTCGGACATCTCGTTGTCGGTGGAGTTCTGCTGCAAGGTGCGCGAGGCGGTCGGCGACAAGGCCGACATCCTGTTCGGCACGCATGGCCAGTTCACCACTTCGGGTGCGATCCGGATGGGGCGGGCGCTGGAGCCCTACAGCCCGCTCTGGTTCGAGGAACCGGTGCCGCCGGACAATGTCGAGGCGATGGCGCAGGTGGCGCGGGCCTGCGGGATGCCGATCGCGACGGGCGAGCGGCTGACCACCAAGGCCGAGTTCGCGCCGCTGCTGCGGGCGGGGGCGGCGAGCATCCTGCAACCGGCGCTGGGGCGCGCGGGGGGCATCTGGGAAATGAAGAAGGTCGCGGCGATGGCCGAGGTCTTCAACGCGCAGATGGCGCCGCATCTGTACGCCGGGCCGGTGGAGTGGGCGGCAAACCTGCATCTTGCGGCGTCGATTCCCAACCTGCTGATTGCCGAGACCATCGAAACACCGTTCCACGACCGGCTGATCCGGGGGTCGATCAAGGTGGAGGACGGGTTCGTGCGGCTGTCGGATGCGCCGGGGCTGGGTATCGACGTGGACGAGGAATTCGCCCGTGCCCACCCCTTCACCGGGAGCGGTCTTCACCTGCAGATGCAGGAGGCACCCTGCGATTACGTCAACGGAAACGCATTTCAGGGCGGCGCACCGGCGGACGAGGGGTGACAGCGGCTGGAACGTTCGCCATGATGTGGCGAACCCCCCGACCCGGAGACTGAAGTGTCGACCGAAGTGATTCCCGCCCTGCCCGCCGGTTCGACCGACGACATGGCGGCCAGCGCCGCGGAAGCGGCAGGCTGGCTCAAGACGCTGGCCCATGAGGGTCGGCTGATGATCCTGTGCCACCTCTGCGAGGGCGAGAAGTCTGTCGGCACTCTGGAGGGGCTGCTGGGCACCCGGCAGGCGACGGTCAGCCAGATGCTCGCGCGGCTGCGGGAGGACGGGTTGGTGAAGACACGGCGCGAAGGCAAGACGGTGTATTATGCGCTGGCGGACGAACGGACGGCGCAGGTGATCGGCCTGCTGCATTCGCTGTTCTGCGGGAATCGCTGATGCGGCCCGCGGCGAGGTTCAGCGGCCCGGCGCTCTGCGCCCTGCCCGCGCGGGACGTGGTGGCGCTGCTGCGGCGGGGCGAGGTGACGCCGGACGAGGCGATCGCGGCCAGTGAGGCGCGGGTGGCCCAGGTGGAGCCGGACGTTAACGCGGTGGTCACGACCTGCTTTGACCGCGCGAGGGAAAGGGCCGGGTCGCTGGCTAGCGAGAACGCTGCGCTGGCGGGGTGGCTGGCGGGGCTGCCGGTCGGCATCAAGGACTTGCAGGCAGTCGCCGGAGTGCGGTCGACCTGGGGCAACGAGGCGCTGCGGGATTTTGTGCCCGGGCAGAGCGATCCTCTGGTGGAGCTGCTGGAATCGCGGGGCGCGGTGGTGGTCGGCAAGACCAACACGCCCGAATTCGGGGCCGGGGGCAATTCGACCAACAAGGTCTTCGGATCGACGCGCAATCCCTGGGACACGCGGATGAATGCGGGCGGATCCTCGGGCGGGGCGGCGGTGTCGCTGGCAACGGGAGAGGTCTGGCTTTCGCATGGGTCCGACCTGATGGGGTCTTTGCGGACCCCGGCGGCGCATTGCGGGGTGCTGGGGCTGCGGCCCTCGCCCGGGCGCTGCGGCGGCGGACCGGGGGGCGCGAAGTTCTTGCCCGAGGGACTAAACGGGCCGATGGCGCGGGATGTGCGCGACCTGGCACTGTTCCTCGATGCGATGACAGGCTGGGATCCGCGGATGCCCCTTTCGCTGGAAGCACCCGCGGTGCCGTTCCAGGTGGCGGTGGAGCAGGCGGCGCGCCCGCCGCGGATCGCCTTCAGCGAGGACCAGAACGGGTTTGCTGCGGTGGAGCGGGAGATCCGCGAGAAACTGAACGCGGCGATGGCGCAGGTGGCGGCGGCGGGGGCGGTGGTGGAAGAGGCCTGCCCCGATCTGCCACATCTGAACGAGACCTACCTGGCGATCAGGGGGATGCACTACGGCACCGTCATCGCGCGGCTGCCGGAAGAGGTCCGCGCGACCTTCGGCGCGCGGCTGGCGGACAACGTGGCCTATGGTCTGGGGGTCACGACGGAACAGCTATACACCGCGACGGCGCGGCGGTCGCAGCTGTACGACGTGATGCGGGAGTTCCTGACCGATTGGGATGTGCTGGCCATCCCGGTGGTGGGCATCGCCCCTGCGCCGGTGGAGCAGGAATACCCGCGCCTCGTCGACGGGCGCGAGATCGGCACCTACGAGGATTGGCTGCGGTTCTCGTTCCTTGCGACCACGACGCTGCTGCCGGCGCTGGCGATGCCTGCCGGTTTCACCGAGGCGGGGCTGCCGGTGTCGATCCAGCTGATCGGCCCGCCGCGCGGCGAGGCGGTGCTGTTGCAAGCGGCGCTGTTCATCGAGCAGGCGCTGGCGCTGCCCGCCGGGCCGATCGATCCGATCCGGCGACACTGAGGGCGGGATAGCGACCCCCCCCCCCCACCATCCCCTCCCCACAAGGGGGAGAAGAGCCGTTGCCATTTACGGGTTGGGCTGCTGCGCAGGCTGGCGCGTCTACTCCTTGAATTTTTGCGACAGAAAGAAAGCTGGAGACTGTCCTGGTCTTCTTCCTCTTTCAATTACTCCAATGCGACCGTTCGGCAGGCGTAGCATTCCGGGGCGCGCGCGCCGATAAGGTTTGACGAAGTGGCGCATGCCAAGCGAAGGTGCGAAAGGAACGGCGGCCCGGCGGGGGTGGCCGACGGGACGGACCGGGCAAAGACAGGCAGATGACCCCGTTGCTGGCAGTCGAGGATCTCAGCGTCGGCTTCGGGCGGGGGGAGCCGGTGGTTCGGGGTGTGAGCTTTGCCGTCAACCCGGGCGAGACACTGGCGCTGGTTGGCGAGAGCGGGTCGGGCAAGACCGTCACCTGCCGGGCGATCTTGCGGATCCTGCCGCGCAGCGCGCAGATCCGGTCGGGGCGGATCCTTTTCTCTCCGCAAAGCGGGACGGTCGACCTGGCGGCGATGCCGCGGCGGGCGCTGCGGGCGGTGCGCGGCAACACCGTCGCGATGATCTTTCAGGAGCCGATGCGGTCGCTGTCGCCGCTGCATACGCTCGGCAATCAGGTGAGCGAAGTGCTGTGCCTGCACCGGAACAAGAGCGGGGCGGAGGCGAAGCGGCAGGTGCTCGACACCTTCGCGCGGGTGGGGTTTCCCGACCCGGAGCGGGCGTTTGCCTCGTACCCCTTCGAGATGTCGGGTGGGATGCGGCAGCGGGCGATGATCGCGATGGCGATGGTGGGCAAGCCGGACCTGCTGATCGCGGACGAGCCGACAACCGCTTTGGACGTCACCACGCAGGCGCAGGTGCTCGGGCTTATCAGGGAATTGCAGGAGGAGACCGGGATGGCGTTGATCCTGGTCACGCACGACCTGGGCGTGGTCGCGAACATGGCCGAACAGGTTGTCGTGATGCACAAGGGCCGCATCATGGAAGCGGGCCGGGCCGAAGCGGTTCTGGGCGCGCCGGCGCATCCCTATACGCGGCAGCTGTTCGACGCGGCGCCGTCGATCCCCGAGGCGACGGAAGCGTCGGCGCAGCCGCGCGAGGATCTGATCCTGGAATTGAAGGGGGTCAGCAAGACCTACACGATGCGGGCGAAGTCGGCCTGGAAGCCCGAGGTTCTGATCCATGCCTGCCGGGGCGTCGACCTTGCCCTGCCACGGGGCCGGACGCTGGCCATCGTGGGCGAAAGCGGGTCGGGCAAGACCACGGCGGCACGAATCGCGTTGGGGGCCGAGAAACCGGATGCGGGTGGCGAGGTGCTGTTCCGCCCCGAGAAGGGCAGCGCGCCGATTGCGGTGCATGACCTGAACCGCGAGGCGCGGGCGGCGTTCCAGCGGCAGGCGCAGATGGTGTTCCAGGATCCCTATTCCTCGCTTTCGCCGCGGATGCGCATTCTAGAGGCGCTGTGCGAGCCGCTGGAGATTCACGACATCGGATCGAAAGGCGAGCGGCGCGACCGGGCGGCGGCGATGCTGGCGCAGGTCGGCCTGTCGAGCGAGATGCTGATGCGCTATCCGCACGCCTTTTCGGGCGGGCAGCGGCAACGGCTGTCGATCGCGCGGGCGCTGATGCTGAATCCCTCGCTGCTGGTCTGCGACGAGCCGACCAGCGCACTGGACGTGTCGGTGCAGGAGCAGATCCTGACCCTGCTCGAGGACATCCGCGACCGGCTGGGGCTGTCCTACCTGTTCATCAGCCACGATCTGGCGGTGGTCGCGCGGATTGCCGACGAGGTGGCGGTAATGCGGCAGGGGCTGGTCGTGGAGCAGGCCCCGCCGGAGGTGCTGTTTCACAACCCGCGCCACCCCTACACCCGCGCGCTGATCGCCGCGCAGCCGGTGCCGGACATGGCCTGCCCGATCAACCTCAAGCTGGTGGCGCTGGGCGCGGGGTCGCCCGACAGCTGGCCCGAGGCCTTCCGTTTTTCCAATGCCGTAGTACCCTCGTTGATGCAGGTCGATCCCGGCCACAAGGTGAGATGCCATGTCTAGATTTCTGCTTGCTGTAATCTTTGCGCTTTTTGCTGGCGTTGCCGCCGCCGAGGTGCAGGAGAGTGCCTATTTCGCCGACAGGGTGGCGAAAGGCGAATTGCCGCCGGCGGCGGAGCGGATGCCGTCAGAGCCGCTGGTGGTGGATCTGGAGGCCAAGGGGCGCAGTTTTGGCACGCCGGGCGGCACGCTGGCGACGCTGGTGTCGCGCGACAAGGATATCCGCATGATGGTCGTCTACGGCTATGCGCGTCTGGTGGGATATGACGCGGACTACAAGCTGGTGCCGGATATCCTCGCCTCGTACGAAAGTGATGGCGACAGGGTCTTTACGCTGCACCTGCGCAAGGGACATCGCTGGTCGGACGGGGAGCCCTTCACCTCGGCCGATTTTGCCTATTTCTGGGATGACGTTGCAAACAACGAAGAGCTGAGCCCCTCGGGCCCGCCGGATTTCCTGCGGATCGGCGGCAAGTATCCGACGGTGACCACGCCGGACGAGACAACGGTTGTCTATGCTTGGGAGAGCCCAAACCCGCTTTTCCTGCAGGCGCTGGCGCAGGCGCGCCCGCCGTTCATCTACCGGCCCGCGCATGTGTTGAAGAAATACCACGCGAAGTATGCCGACGCAGCGGCGCTGGCGGCAGCGGTCGATGCGGCGCGGGTCAAGAGCTGGGCGGCGCTGCACAACAAGCTGGATGCGATGTACGACTTCGAAAACCCCAATCTGCCGACATTGCAACCTTGGGTGAATACCTCGGATGGCAAGAAGATCCGGCACCAGTTCGTGCGCAATCCCTATTATCACCGGGTCGACAGCCACGGGGTGCAGCTTCCCTACATCGACGTGGTCGAGATGGAGGTGGTCGCGGGCGGGCTGGTGGCGGCCAAGGCGAACGCGGGCGAGACGGACCTTCAGGGGCGGGGCCTCGATTTCCGCGACATTCCGATCCTGAAGAAGGGCGAAGCGGACGGGAAGCCCTATCACACCCTGCTCTGGGCCAATGGCACGGCAAGCCAGATTGCCATCTATCCGAACCTGAATACGGAAGATGCCGTCTGGCGCGACGTTCTGCGCGACGTGCGGGTGCGGCGGGCGCTGTCTATGGGGATCGACCGCGAGGCGATCAACCGGGCGCTGTTCTTCAAGATGGCCAAACCCGGCGCGATGGGCGTACTGCCGAAGAGCCCGTTTTATGACGAGGCCGATCACAAGGCCTGGGCATCCTTCGATCCGGGCAAGGCGAATGCGCTGCTGGACGAGGCGGGTCTGGACAAGAAGGGCGGCGACGGCATCCGGCTGCTGCCGGACGGGCGGCCGATGGAGCTGATCGTGGAAATCGCCGGAGAGAGACAGGAGGAGGAAAACGCGCTTCAGATCGTGACCGATACCTGGCGCGAGATCGGGGTGAAGCTGGTGATGCGGCCGCTGGACCGGGACGTGCTGCGCAACCGGGTCTATGCGGGCACGACCATGGCCTCGGCCTGGTTCGGCTGGGACAACGGGATTCCGCAGGCGTACACGTCCCCGGATTACCTGGCCCCGCGGCAGCAGGAGTTCTTCGCCTGGCCGAAGTGGGGGCAGTACTACCAGACCAACGGCAGCGCCGGGGAGCCGCCGGACATGGAACCGGCGGAGCGGCTGATGACGCTGTCGCATGACTGGGAGGCGGCGACGGATGACGGCAAGCGCAGCGAGATCTGGCGCGAGATGCTGAAGATCCACGCCGACAACGTCTATGGCATCGGCATCCTGGCCGAGGCGCCGCAGCCCATCGTGGTCAGCAACCGGCTGAAGAACGTGCCGGAACAGGCGATCTGGGCCTGGGATCCGGGGGCGCATTTCGGCATTCACCGGATGGACGAGTTCTACTTCGAGGACGGCCGCAAGTAATGCTGATCCTGCGCTATGCGATCTACCGCTTCGGCACGATGCTGCTGACGCTGCTGGTGGTCTCGGCGCTGATCTTCGTGATCATCAACCTGCCGCCCGGCGATTTCCTGTCGAACCAGATCGCCGAGCTGAAGTCGACCGGGCAGTCGGCGGGGGTGGCCAAGGCCGAGTTCCTGCGCAAGGAATACGCGCTGGACCGGCCCCTGTGGCAGCAATACCTGATCTGGGTCGGGTTCATTCCGGGGCCGCACGGGTTCTCGGGGCTGATCCAGGGCGATTTCGGCTGGTCCTTCAGCGCCGAGCGTCCGGTGGCCGAGATCGTCGGCGATGCCCTGTGGCTGACGGTGCTGGTAAACCTTGCGGCGGTGGGCTTCGTCTATCTGGTCGCGCTGCCGCTGGGCGTGCTGGCGGCGGCGCGGTCGCGGACCTGGGTGGACTACTCCTCGGCTTTTGTCGGCTACCTGGGGCTGGCGACGCCGAACTTCCTGCTGGCGCTGATCCTGTTCTACTATGGGCACCGCTACATGAACCTGCCGATCGGCGGGTTGATGGACCCGAGTTTCGAGGGCCAGCCAATGAGCTGGGAGAAGGTCCGGTCGATCCTGCTGCACCTGATCGTGCCAACCTTCGTGATCGGCACATCCGGCGCGGCGGCGATGATGCAGCGGCTGCGGGCGAACATGCTGGACGAGCTAGGGAAACCCTATGTCGAGACGGCCATCGCCAAGGGAATGAGCCCACAACGGATGCTGGTGAAATATCCCCTGCGGGTGGCGTTCAACCCGTTTGTCGCGGACATCGGCAACCTGCTGCCATCGATGGTCTCGGGGTCGGTGCTGGTGTCGGTGGTGCTGGGCTTGCAGACCATCGGGCCGATCCTGCTGACGGCGTTGAAAACGCAGGACCAGTTCCTGGCGGGGTTCGTGCTGATGTTCGTGGCCTTGTTGACGTTGTTGGGCACCATGATCTCGGACGTGCTGTTGGTGCTGCTCGACCCGCGCATCCGCTACGAGGGGCGCGAGGCGTGAGGTCTTGGATGGATCGCGGGGCGCCCCCCACCCCCATCCCCTCCCCACGAGGGGGAGGGGAGGCCCTGTGGCCGCGAACGCGGCTCCAGGGTCCGGGTGGTTCCCCTCGTGGGGAGGAGCCTGGGGAGGGGGGCCTGAGACTCCAGGGGAGCAGCCGATGACGGTTCTGCCCGACGGACGCTATGTCGACGACGCGCCCTTCGATCCGCATGCCGGATTGCAGGCGGTGGAGCGCAAGGATCTGGACGCACCGGCGCATGTGCTGGTCTGGCGCAAGTTCAAGACGCACCGGCTGGGTCTGATCTCGGGCATCTTCCTGCTGCTGTGCTACCTGATGCTGCCCTTCGCCGGGTTCATCGCGCCCTATACGGCGAACGAGCGGTTTTCAGAGAATCTCTATTCGCCGCCGCAAGCTATCCATCTGTGGCATGAAGGAACTTTCGTCGGGCCCCATGTCTACGCGATGACGTCCGAGCCGAACCTCACGACGTTCCAGTGGGAGTTCAAGCCGGACACCTCGACCCCGCACCGCCTGTCGTTCTTCTGCAAGGGGTCATCCTACAAGCTGGCCGGTCTGGTCGAGACCGACCGGCATCTGTTCTGTGCGCCGGACGGCGTGACGGTCTTCCTCTGGGGGTCGGACCGGCTGGGGCGGGACATGTTCAGCCGCATCCTTTACGGCGCGCAGCTGTCGCTGACGGTGGGGCTGATCGGCATCACCGTCTCCTTCGTGCTGGGCATCTTCTTCGGCTCGGTCGCGGGGTATTTTGGCGGCAGCATCGACTGGGTGATCAACCGGGTGATCGAGATCCTGCGCTCGCTGCCAGAGTTGCCGCTGTGGCTGGCCTTGTCGGCGGCGGTGCCGTCGAACTGGGGGCCGGTGGCGGTGTTCTTCATCATCTCGATCATCCTTGGCATTCTCGACTGGCCGGGGCTGGCGCGATCCGTGCGGGCCAAGTTCCTGTCGCTGCGGGAAGAGGAATACGTCCGCGCGGCCGAGATGATGGGCGCGACGCCGGGGCGGGTGATCCGGCGGCACCTGTTGCCGAATTTCACCAGTCACCTGATCGCCAGCGCCACGCTGTCGATCCCGGCTATGATCCTCGGCGAAACGGCGCTCAGCTACCTCGGCCTTGGCCTTCGGGCCCCGGCGGTGAGCTGGGGGGTGATGCTGAACGACGCGCAGAACCTTGTGAACGTTGAGATTTATTGGTGGACGGCGCTGCCGATGCTGCCGATCATCGTCATTGTGCTGGCGTTCAACTTCCTCGGTGACGGCTTGCGCGACAGCCTGGACCCCTACGAGCAGTAAGCCGCACGGAACCGTGATCCGGTTCATCTGTTGATTTCCCGATGCCGATGGAGAAAGACCGCGCTCCGGAAGGCCGCGATGATTCGCGGACGTCGGCGGGGGAGGCCCCGGAGCAGACCGAGCAAGGACAAATGAAACACGAATACCTGGACGACCTGACCGCCCATGACCTCGTTCCGACCATCTGGTCGGCGAAGGCCCGCAGCGGAGCAGAAACCACCCTTGATCCTGAAACCGCCGTGACGCTGGCCTGCCACCTGGTGCCGGTGTTCGAGAAAGCCGCAAGCTGGGACGAGTTGGTCAAGGGGCTGGCGGTGCGCGGCTTTACCCTGCGGATGGAAAGCGGCGATCTGGCGCTGGTCTGCACGGCCACCGGGCTGTCGATCTGCACCTGCCGGTCGATCGGGCAGGATGGTCCGACGCTCGCCAAGCGGCTGGGCAAGCCCTGCGTGTCCGGCGGTTGTGGCAGCGTGAAGGCACGCGCGGCCTGATCGCGTCAACGATCGTCGCCAACCCCTTTCATATCATCCAGCGCGTCGTCGTCCATCGCCGAGAGCGCCGCGCCCGCGATGGTGTCGCGCTGTTCCGGCGTCAGGTCGGCGGAGCGGCCGTCCGCCAGGCGCACCGTCACCTCGCGGTGGGCGAAGCGGATACCCTCGCGGGCGAATAGCGCGCGGATTTCTTCGTACACCCGCTTGCGGATCAGCCACTGGTCGCCGGGTTTGGTCATGAACTTGACCCGGATGATCATGGCCGAATCCTGCATCTCGATCACGCCCTGGCTTTTCAGGGGCTGGATGAAGTTCTGGCCGATCACCGGGTCTTCCAGCAGTTCCTGCCCCAGTCTCTTGATCAGCTTGCGGACCTGTTCGACGTCGGTGTCGTAGGTCACGCGCAGGGGCAGTTTCATGATCACCCAGTCGCGGGAGTAGTTGGTCAACACCTGGATTTCCCCGAAGGGAATCGTATGCAGCGCGCCGAGGTGGTGGCGCAGCTGGAACGAGCGGACCGAGATCTTTTCGACCGTGCCCTTGACCGAGGCGATGTCGATATACTCGCCCTTGCGGAAGGCGTCGTCGATCAGGAAGAAAGCGCCCGAGAAGATGTCGCGCACCAGCGTCTGTGCGCCGAAACCGACGGCGAGGCCGACGACACCCGCGCCGGCGAAGAGGGGCGAGACGTTGATGCCGAGCTCCATCAGAGCGATCAGGCCGATGGAGATGACCACGATGGCGAGAATCGCGCCGCGGAACAGCGGTAGCAGGGTTGCGAGGCGGCTGGCGGAGGTCGCGCCGCCTTCGTCACCGAGTTCCGCCTCTTCGGCAGAGGGCGCTTCCTCGGCGATCTTGCTGTCGATCCAGATACGGAACAGGTGGTAGACGATGTAGCCGATGAACAGGATCACGGTGACATCCATCAGCCGCCCGACAAGGCTTTCACGGAGGAAGGCGTTGTCGGGATCCCAGATGCGCAGCAGGGCATAGGCCCCGGCGACGAAGGCGAGGATGCCCGCGACGCGGCGGGCGAGATCTTCGTAGGTGGTGAATGTGGGGCCGGGGGACGGCAGGGCGGCCGACTCCGCCGCGTCGGCGGCGGCGAGGTCGGCGTTCAGGCGGTCGCGGGCGATGCGGCGGTGGAAGTAGCGTTCGATCCCGTAGTTTATGACGCCGTAGACCACGATGATCGACAGGAAGACGCCGTAGGCGCCCATGATCAGAGGCACGGACTCAGGCTGTTCCATCACCAGGTCGAAAGCGAGTTCAAGCCAGCCGAAGACGATGTAGGCCGACAGGAGCGGCGCCCAGCCGATGGCGACCATGCGTGTGACCCAGCTGAGCTGGGCCATCGGCTTGCCCCGGCGGATGGCGCGGGTGATGGCGGGGGCGTTGAGAGCGAGCATGGCAAGGTTCGCCAGCGCGCCGATCAGCGAGAGCAGGCCGTAGAGCAGGGCGTAGACGTTGTAATTCAACCCGAAGTCGTGGATCCAGGTGCTGAACATGATCACGGCGACGTTGTAGCCGCCGAGGATCGACGCCCAGTAGTAGAGCCTGCGGGCGTCGCGGTCGCTGAAATCTGGGATGCGGTATTGCGGCAGGAAGGGCGACAGGATCATGCGCCAGACATCCGCCAGCGTGCGTCCGATGAACCAGCCGAGGAAGATGGCCGAGACGGTGAACTGAACGGACAGGTCATCGGATTCGCCGAAGATGATCAGGCCGAGGACATAAGCGACGGTCATGCCGAAGATCGTGCCGCCGACGCCCATGACGAAGCGGAAGACCAGGAAGGGCATCTTCTCGCGGTAGCCCTGCGGGTTCTCCAGCACACGACCGACGACGAGGCCGCGCACGATCCGGCGGCCGTAGATGTGGACACCGGCAAAGCGGCCGATGACGAGCAACATCATTGTCCAGGCGAAAACCATGACGTAGGTCTTGATCGCGCCTTCGGGCGAGGTGGCGCGGAGGATGTAGGCAACCTCGTTCAGCGAGTTGGGCAGGGCGTCCAGCCGTTCGCGCAGGGTCTCGCGGAAACGCGAGATGTGGGACTGCGCCTTCATCAGGGTCGAGGCACCCTCCATCGCGGCGACGGTGTCGGCGGTCTCGGGCGTTGCCGGTTTCGGTGCGTCCTTCGAGACGACCTTGCCGGTCTGGTCGATGACGATGACGCTGACCCCGGCGGCGGCGGCCTCGCGGATGGCGCGGGCGACGGGATCCTCGGTCTTGTCCTGCGCGGCGGCGGCAAGCGGAAGCAGCAAGATCAACAGGGCCGCAAGCCATTGCCGCATCAGCATTCCCATCCCGTTCCCGCCGTTCCGCCCGGTTGTTGGCGAAGGCTATACAAGCACAACCAACCGTGCAATCGGATAGGAACCGGGTGCGGGCGTGGTTGGCTATTCCCAAACCGGAACAATTTCACTAAACCTGCCCTAGCTGATGTGGGAACCGGCGCGGGCGGTGCTTTCGGCCTTTCGGGCCGCAAATGGCGCCGCGGGGCCGGAAGAAGCGAGCCGACGAGGGGCAGGCATGAGCGCGGTGGGGCAGTTTGCAAGGACCGGCATCGCTTTGCCGTGGACCCGGTTGGTTGCAGGTCGGGTGATCGGGCAACGATGAATACCCTGTTCTCACGACGCCGGTCGCGCGGGCCGCGGATCATGCTTTACAGCCATGATACCTTTGGGCTGGGCCATCTGCGCCGCAGCCGGGCGCTGGCGCAGGCGATCACGGGGGCGATTGGCGACGCCTCGGCACTGATCCTCACGGGTTCTCCGGTGGCGGGGCGGTTCGACTTTCCGCGTCGGGTGGACCATGTGCGATTGCCGGGTGTGACCAAGTTGCAGGACGGCAGTTATGTCAGCCAGACGCTGGGCATGGACCTGGAAGAGACGACCGAGTTGCGCGCCGGTCTGATCCGGTCGACGGCAGAGCAATACGAACCGGACATGCTGATCGTCGACAAGGAGCCGACCGGGTTCCGGGGCGAGTTGATGCCGACGCTGCGGATGTTGCGCGACGAGGGGCGTGCGCGGCTGGTGCTGGGACTGCGCGACGTGCTGGACGAGCCCGAGGTGCTGGCCACCGAGTGGGAGCGCAAGAACGCACTGCCGGTTATGGAGCGGTTCTACGACGAGATCTGGATCTATGGCCTGCGGTCGGTCTACGACCCGACCGCAGGCCTGGTGCTGAGCGAGGCGACGCGGAGGCGGATGCACTGGACGGGCTATCTGCGGCGGTCGGGCAATCCGGACGCCGAGCCGCCGGAGCAACCCTATATCCTGGTGACGCCGGGCGGCGGCGGCGACGGTTCGGTGATGGTGGACCTGGTGCTGTCGGCCTATGAGCAGGATCCGGCGCTGGAGCCGCGGGCGATCCTGGTTTACGGGCCGTTCCTGTCGGGCGACGTTCGAGCCGAATTCGAGGCGCGGGTGGAGGCGCTGGGCGGAAGGGTGACGGCGACAGGCTTCGATTCGCAGATCGAAACCCTGTATGCCGGGGCGGCGGGCGTTGTCTGCATGGGCGGCTACAACACCTTCTGCGAGGTGCTGTCCTTTGACAAACGCGCGGTGATCGTGCCGCGCACGGTTCCGCGGCTGGAGCAATGGATCCGTGCCAGCCGGGCCGAGGAGCTAGGGCTTGTGCGGATGCTGGACGAGACCCGGGACGGGATGTCGGCGCAGTCGATGATCCGGGCAATTCGCGCGCTGCCGTCGCAGAGCCTGCCGAGCGAGGCGATCACCGACGGGTTGCTGGACGGTCTGGATTATGTGACGGGCCGGGTCAAACAGGCGGCGATGGATGCGGCGCTGCCGGGCGTCGGAGCCTGACTCACCTACGATAGAGGAAGGTGCGCCCGGCTACGGTTCCGGGAGGCTGGGGCTGTTCTGCCAGGGTGGTGAAATACATCCGGTCGCTGGAGATCATCAGCCCCCCGGCGGCCAGCAGCGGTTCGATCAGGGGCGAGACCATGCGGGCGAAGGCGTCGTTCTTTCCCGCGTCATGGCCGCCAAGGTCGGCATGGATCAGGCTGGCGGTGGCACCGAAGCGAGCCAGCGCCTGAGGTAGCGTCTCGCGCACATCGCCGAGGATCAGCATATCGTCAGGAGGTGTCGAGTCGGGATGCGAGGCGACGGCGCGCTCAAAGACGTGGACCGGGCGCGTCGCGATCTTTTCCCGCAGGTGATGGTAGGTGCGGCCATTGCCGAGGCCGAGTTCGAACACCGGGCCTGTCATATGATCGGTCGCGGCAATGGCAAAGTCGAGGCAGGCGCGCTGCGACACCATCCGGTCGATGAAAAGGTCGAGGCGGCTCATGCCAGGTGCTCCATTGTTGCGGGGTGGTCGTAACAGAGGGGGGCGGGCGTGTATAGCGCGGGCGGGGTTCTTCCCAAGCGCCTGTGTATTGACTAGACCGGGTCCGGGCTGACGAGGAACGGGACAATGGGCAACGCGCCGCTGGCGGTGGTGGTCAAGGGCTGGCCGCGGCTGTCCGAGACCTTCATCGCGCAGGAACTGGTGGCGCTGGAGGCGGCGGGGCATCCGCTGGCGCTGTGGTCCTTGCGGCATCCGACCGACAGCAAGACTCATCCGCTGCATGACCGGCTGAAAGCGGAGGTGAACTACCTGCCCGAGTATCTGCACGACGAACGCACGCGGGTCTGGCGCGGCTGGCGCCTTGCGCGTCGGTTGCCCGGGTTCCCCGAGGCGGCGCGGCTGTGGCGGGCCGATCTGGCGCGGGACCGCACGCGCAACCGGGTGCGGCGGTTCGGGCAGGCCTGCGTGCTGGCGGCGGAACTGCCGCCAGGGACACCGGCGCTGTACGCGCATTTCCTGCACACGCCCGCCTCTGTCGCGCGTTACGCGGCGGTTATGCTGGGCATCCCCTGGGCGTTTTCGGCTCATGCCAAGGACATCTGGACCTCGCCCGACTGGGAGATCCGCGAGAAACTGGCGGCGGGCCTTGCCGGCGCGCGGTTCGGGGCGACCTGCACGGCCTTCGGGGCGTCGCATCTGCGCGACCTCGCGGGCGATCCTGGGCGGATCGACCTGGTCTACCACGGGCTGGACCTGACGCGTTTTCCGCCGCCGCCCGAGCGCGCGGTACGGGCGCCGGGATCGCCGATGCGCCTGTTGTCGGTAGGAAGGCTGGTCGAGAAGAAGGGGTTCGACCGGTTGATCGCGGGATTGGCGCTGTTGCCGGACTGGCTCGACTGGCATTGGACCCATATCGGCGGGGGCGAGCTGAAGGCGGCGATGGCGGCGCAGGCCGAGGCGGCTGGGGTTGCGGGGCGGATCACCTGGCGTGGGGCCTGCGACCAGCCCGAGGTGATCGCGGCGATGCGCGCGGCGGACCTGTTCGTGCTGCCAAGCCGGATCGCAGCGAACGGCGACCGCGACGGGTTGCCGAACGTGCTGATGGAGGCGGCCTCGCAGCTTCTGCCCATCATTTCGACCGCCGTGTCGGCGATTCCAGAGTTCATCACGCCGTCGCGGCACGGCCTGCTGGTGGCGGACCGGCCCGAGGATCTGGCCGAGGCGATTGTCGACATCGCCTCGGACCCGGGCGCAGCGGCGGCGATGGCCGGGGCGGCCTATGAGCGGCTGAAGCGGGAGTTCGCGGTGGAGCCGGGGATTGCGCGGCTGTCGGAACGGCTGCGGGAGATGGGGGCGTGATCGCCTTTTACGCGCCACTGAAGCCGCCTTCACATCCGGTGCCCTCGGGCGACCGGGCGATGGCGCGGGCGCTGATGGCGGCGCTGGCTCCTCTTGGGCCGGTGGTGGTGGCGAGCGAATTGCGGACGCTTGATATGGCCGGTGATGCGGGCGTGCAGGCGGGGCTGATTGCGACGGCGCGGGCGGAGGCGGCGCGGCTGGTGCAAGTCCTGCCGGGCGACTTGCGAGTCTGGGTGACTTATCACAACTACTACAAGGCACCGGACCTGATCGGCCCTGCAGTCTGCGCGGCGCGGGGGATTCCCTATGTGCAGATCGAGTCTACGCGGGCGAAAAAGCGGCTGAGCGGGGCTTGGGCCGGGTTCGCGGCGGCGGCGGAGGCGGCGAGCGATGCAGCGGCGGTGATCTTCTACCTGACCCGGCGGGATGGCGAGACGCTGGAGCGCGACCGGGTGGCGGGGCAGCGGCTGGTCTGGCTGCCGCCGTTTCTTCCGGTCTCCGAGTTGCCTGCGGCGAGCACGCTGGCTGCGGGCGCGCCGATGCTGGCGGCGGGGATGATGCGCAGCGGGGACAAGCTGGCGTCCTATAGGATGATCGCCGAGGCTCTGGCGCTGCTGGACGGCGCGTGGTCGTTGGAAATTGCGGGCGACGGTCCGGCCCGGGGTGAGGTCGCGGCGCTGTTGGCGCCGTTCGGTGCGGGGGTGCGGTTCCTCGGGCAGCTGGATGCGGCAGAGATGGCGGCGGCCTATGGGCGTGCAGGGCTGTTCCTGTGGCCAGGGGTGAACGAGGCCTTCGGGATGGTCTACCTGGAGGCGCAGGCGGCGGGGTTGCCGGTGGTGGCACAGGACCGGCCGGGGGTGCGCGAGGTGCTGGCCTCTCCTGGCGTGCCGGTAGCGGCTGGCGCGTGGGGCCTGGCCGAGGCGGTTGCGGCGCTGGGCGATCCGGTGCGACGTGCGACGGTGGGCGCGGCGGGGCGGGAGTTTGTCGGCGCTCGGCATCTGCTGGGGCACGCGACGGCGGTTCTGGCGGAGGGTCTGGCGTGATTCGGCTGGCTTTGCTCCGGCACGGGCCGACGGACTGGAATCGCGCGGGCCGAATTCAGGGGTCGAGCGATATTGCCCTGGACGCAGAGGCGCGGGAGACGTTGGCGGGGTTATCCTTGCCTGCTCCGTGGGACGCGGCTGAGCTGTGGTCTAGCCCGCTGAGCCGGGCGGCGGAGACGGCGGCGTTGGTGGCGGGGCGGCCGGCGCGGCTGGATGCGGCGCTGCGCGAGATGCACTGGGGCGGCTGGGAGGGACAGCGGGGCGTTGACCTGCTGGCGGATCGGTCCAGCGGCTATCGGAATATCGAGGATTGGGGCTGGGACTATCGCCCGCCGGGCGGAGAGACCCCGCGTGAGGTACGGGAGCGGCTGGAGGCCTGGCTGGCGGGGGTGAACCGGGATGCGGTGGTGGTCTGCCATATCGGGGTGATGCGGGTGCTGCTGGCGCTGGCGCACGGCTGGGATTTCGCGGGGCCTGCTCCGTTCCGGGTGAAACGGAACCGGTTGTTCGTACTGGGACTGGAGGGCGGAAAGTTGGCTCCGACTGGCGAGCCGGTGCGGCTGGTGCCGCGATGAGGGTTTTGATCGCGGTGACGCACCTCTTGGGCACCGGGCATCTGGTGCGGGCGCTGACGCTGGGTCGGGCCTTTGTCGCGGCGGGGCACCGGGTGGTGCTGGCCTCGGGCGGGATGCCGGTGGCGCATCTGGACGCCGGGGGGGTCGAGGTGGTGCAGCTGCCGCCGCTGCGGTCGGACGGGACGGATTTCGCGCGGCTGCTGGATGGCGATGGCGTCGTGGCGGATACCGGATATCTGGCGCGACGGCAGGAAGGGCTGTGCGGGCTGGTGCGCGCGCATGATCCGCAGGTGGTGATCACCGAGCTTTTCCCCTTCGGACGGCGGGCGCTTTCGGAGGAGTTCCTGGCGCTGCTGGAGGCGGCGCGGGGACGAGTTGTGCTGGGTTCGGTGCGCGACATCCTCGCCCCGCCGAAGAAGGCGTCGCGGGCCGAGCGGACCGAGGCGCTCGTGCTGGCGCATTACGATGCGGTGCTGGTGCATTCCGATCCGGGAGTGGTGCCACTGGAGCTGAGCTGGCCAGTGACGGAGGCTTTGCGGGGTCGGCTGAGGTACACCGGGTTTGTCGCTCCGGCGGTGCCTCAAGGCGCGCCGAACGGCGAGGTGCTGGTCAGCGCGGGTGGCGGGCCGGTGGGACGTCGGGTATTCGATTGCGCAGCAAAGGCGGCTGTCGGGGACAGGCGCCGGTGGCGACTTCTGGGGCGGGATCTGCCCGATGCAATCCTTGGCAACGTGACCGTGGAACCGCCGCGCCCGGATTTCCGGACCTTGCTGGCGGGGGCGGTGGGGTCCGTAAGCCTTTGCGGCTACAATACGGCGATGGACCTGTTGCAGACGGGGGTTCCGGCGGTGCTGGTGCCGTTTGACGAAGGGGGCGAAGTCGAGCAGGGGCTGAGAGCGGAGGCTCTTGAAAAGCTGGGCGGGTTCCGGGTGCTGCGGGCGGACGCGCTGACGCCTGCGGTGATGCGCGAGGCATTGGCGGCGGCAATCGGCGATGCGCGGCGGCCGGTGACCTTCGATTTCGATGGGGCGCGGCGGTCGGTGGCGATTGCGGAAGAACTGGTGGCGGGGCGATGAGCTGGGCGGCGCTGGATGATGAGCTTGCGGTCTGGCGTCGCGAGGGGCGCGACCTGCCGGTGTGGTGGCGGGACGACGACGCCGTGGCGATGACACCTGCGCTTGAGCGGTTGCTGGAGATGTCGGACCGGCTGGGCATCGTGGTGCATCTGGCGATGGTTCCGGCCGAGGCGGAGGCGCTGGGCGAAGGCCAGTATCGGGCGTTGGTGCATGGGTGGGGGCATGTGAATCATGCTCCGCCGGAAGAAAAGAAGGCGGAGTTTCGGGGTCACCGGCCTTTGGCGGTGCGGCTCGACGAAGCAAAGCGAGGGCTGGCGCGGGTGCAGGCGTTGTTTGGAGCGCGCGCCTGCGCGGTTTTCGTGCCGCCGTGGAACCGGATCGCCGGGGACATGGGGCCGGGGCTCGCCGCGCTGGGGTATCGGGGGCTGTCGGCGTTTGGACCACGCGGCGCGGCAGTGCCGGGTCTGGTGCAGGTGAATACGCACCTGGACCCGATCGACTGGCGGGGAAATCGGTCGCTGGTAGAAGAAGATGTATTGCTGGCTCTGGTTGTGCGGCAACTGGGCGAGTTGCGAAGGGGTGAGGTGGATGCCGGGGAGCCATATGGCGTGTTGACACATCACCTTGTGCATGATGCCCCAATCTGGGAGTTCTCGGCCCGCTTGCTGGCTGTCCTGCTGGAAGGAGGCGCGCGGGCCGTGGATCTGAAGACGGAGGGGATGGGATGAGCCGTCTCGATTCGATGTTGCGGCGGCTGACGGCGCAGCGGGATGGGCTGAACTGGGCGGCGGCGCAGGTCGCGGACTTGCCGGGCGCCGCACTGGACATTGGGCTGGGGAACGGGCGGACGTATGACCACATGCGAAAGATCATGCCGCACCGGCGGGTGCTGGTGATCGACCGGGTTCTGCAATGCCATGCCAGCTGCGTGCCGCCGCAGGAGGATTTCCTGCAAGGCGAGGCGGACGCCATGCTTGTGGGACTGGCCGGTGCGGAGATCGCGTTGGCGCATTACGACCTCGGCTTTGGCGACGAGGTGCAGGACGTGGCCGAGGCGGCGCGTATGAGCCCATTGGTGAAGGGCGTCATGGCCGCCGAGGGTATTGTGGTCTCGGGGCAGCCGCTGGTGGGGTTTGCCGAGCTCCCGCCGCCGGAAGGGATACCGGAAGGCCGGTATCGCTTCTACCGGATAAGGCCGTGAATTTCCGGCGGTACGGTATCTACCATCTCCCGGTTGAGAGCGAGGAGTGGGCGCGGTTTGCGACGCGGTGGCTGGGCTGGGATGCCTGCGCAGGGGTCACACCGGTGCCTTTGGCAGCGGCTCCGGCGGAGGAGGTTGTCCGGACGCCAAGGCGGTATGGGTTGCACGCGACGTTGAAGCCGCCGTTTCATCTCGCCGAGGGAAAGACAGCGGAAGCTTTGTCGGAAGCGGTTGAGGCGCTGGCAGGCCGATTGGCTCCGGTGCGGCTGGACGGGCTGGGGCTGGCGCGAATCGGGCGGTTTCTGGCATTGCGGCCCGTGGGCGACGAGACGGCGCTGAATGCTTTGGCGGCGGAGTGCGTGCGGGCGCCGGACGCTTTCCGCGCGCCGCCGGACGCTGAGGAGCTGGCGCGGCGGCGGCAAAGGCGATTGTCGGCGGCGCAGGAGGAGAACCTGATGGCATGGGGCTATCCGCATGTGATGGACCTGTTCCGGTTCCATATCACGCTGAGCGGTTCTCTGGAGCCGGAGCGGCTGACCGAAACCGAGGCGCGGCTGGCGCTGGACCTTGGTCCGCTGCTGCCGAGCCCCTATGTGATCGGGGATATCGCCCTTGTTGGCGAGGGCGAGGACAACCGGTTCCGCCTGATTTCGCGGCACCCGCTTCGGGGCGCTTGACCTCGCTGCCGCACCGCCCGAAAGACAAGCCAAAGGAGACCCGCGCATGACCTTCGACCGCCGCATCAAGATCGCCCCGTCCATTCTCGCTTCGGACTTCGCCAACTTCGGCGCGGAATGCGAGGCAGTGGAGGCGCAGGGAGCGGACTGGGTGCATGTGGACGTGATGG
>JAGRMS010000043.1:255-8172 GCA_020441135.1 Pseudooceanicola sp. | reverse complement strand
TGGACGGGCATTTCGTGCCCAACATTACCTTCGGCCCGGCGACCTGCGCGGCGATCCGGCCGCATATCAACGGGGTGATGGACGTCCATCTGATGATCGCGCCGGTCGATCCCTATATCGACGCCTTCGCAAAGGCGGGGGCGGATATCCTGACCGCCCATGTCGAGGCCGGGCCGCATATCCACCGGACTCTGCAGGCGATCCGGGGCGCGGGGTGCAAGGCGGGTGTGGCGCTGAACCCGGGCACCCCGCCCGAGGCGGTGGCGCATCTGCTGGACCTGACGGACCTGATCTGCGTGATGACGGTCAACCCCGGGTTCGGCGGGCAGAAGTTCATCGACATGAGCGCCAAGGTGCAGGCGCTGCGGGCGATGACCGGCGACCGGCCCATCCATATCGAGATCGACGGCGGCGTCGATGCGAAGACCGCGCCGCTGATGGCGCGGGCCGGGGCGGATGTGCTGGTGGCGGGGTCCGCGGTGTTCAAGGGCGGGTCGGTCAGCGATCCCGCCCCCTATGGGGCGAACATCCGGGCAATCCGAGCAGCAGCCGAGGGCGTCTGGGCCTGACGGCTCAGCATTTCGGGCAGGCTGGATAGCCATCCCTCGCCCTCCGACGTACCGGCGCCGGGGCCGGCTCGACTGGTGTGGGGGCTACGACATCGGCCCGACGCTTCACCGGCTTTGCGGCAGGGGCGGCCCGCTGCACGGATTGCACCGCGGGGCATGAAACCGTTGCCGGCAAGTCGCGGATCGTCAGGATCGCCCGATGCAGCGCCGCGATTTCGGAGCCGCGGCCCGCGACGATTGCCTTGCCGGAGACTTTCGCAAGGGTCGCGATCCCGCGCTGTGAACCGGGACCAAGATCGCCGTCGATGCGCCCGGTGTAGCAATTGCGCAGGCGCAGAAGTTCCTGAAGCATCCGGGCGGCACCGCCTGTCTCCTGCGGCAGCAGCGCCGCGGCGGCGACAGCGGGATCGGCGGTCGGCTGTGGAGCAGGCGCGGCCAACGGCTGGCGGCCAGCGGCCAGTGCCTCGTGGTTTTCCAGCGCGCGCGCATAGAGCAGGTGGTAGTTGAGCGGGCGGTACTTGACCAGGAACGCGTTCCAGGCGGCCAGTGTCGCGAGGCGGTCTGCCTCGAGGAAGTCGGTCATGATGGTATCGGTCAGCTGCGCCGGGGTCGTTGCCAATTCCGGGGCCGCGACAGGAGCCGGGCGAGGCTGCACGGCCGGCTCCGCCCCGGTCGCCCGCGGCTCGGGGCTCATCGGGTTGATCACGTATTCGCTGCCGCCGAGTGAGCTGTAGACGAACGGCGCCGCGCCCGGCACAGTCTGGCGCAGAGCATCGCGCACGGTGCCAAGCAATCGCCGCACGTCGGTCGGCGGCCCCGCCATCGCCTGGACAAAGGCGGCAGTGAAGGGCGAGTTGTCCCCGGCCTGGCCATCCGGCGTGATCTCGCCCGCCGCGGCGGCATAGGCGATCAGCGTGTCCGCATCCGACGTCTCGATCCGACCCAGTCCGGCCCGTGCGCTGCCGCGGGCTGCGCCCTCGCGTTTCATCCGCGCCAGGAAAGGGTTGTTCCGGCAGGCGTCCAGCACCACCATCTTCATCACGCGCGCGCCGGATATCTGACGCAGCACAACGTCGACGGTGATCATCTCGAGCGTGGCGTCCCGCTCTTCCTCAAGCACTGCGTCGGTCGGCATCAGGTAGTTCTGGCCGTCGATCTCGATGCCGTGGCCGGCGTAATACACCAGCGCGATCTCGGCCTTGTCGGCCTCTTGCCGGAACTGGCGCAGGGTATCGAAGAAGGCGCCGCGGTCCAGGTTGTCGCGGCGAAACACGGTGAAACCCTGTTCTGCAAGCGCAGCAGCCACCAGCCGCGAGTCGTTCTCGGGGTTGTCGAGCCGTCCGACATTCGCGTAGGCGGCGTTGCCTATCACCAGCGCCACCCGGTCTGCCCGCGCATCGAGGGGAAGCGCGAACAGAAGCAACAGGAAGGCAAGAAACCTCAGCATGGCGGGCCACCCGGAAACGCCGTGTGACCATACACGAAATTTCGCTGGCCTGACAGGGCCGTGCGCCGATTGCGCCGCCCCGCCTGACACCAGGATGGTCGCAGAGCGCGTCCTATTTGCCTTCGAACTGGTCGGCCTCGTAATTGTGCAGGAAGTCCTCCGGCATGTCCGGGCCCCAGATGTAGACGCCGTCCTCGGGCGGGTGATCCTTCGCGGCCCAGTCGTGATCGACGCTGATATAGTCGATGTCGGCGGAATACTCGCACCAGCTGCCCCAGGGGTCCTGCATGTAGTGGAAGTAGTTGGACCCCAGGACGTGGCGGCCAAGGCCGAAGCCCTTCTTGAAGCCGCGGTCGAACATCTGCATCGCGCCAAGCCCGATGCCGTTGATCGAGCCGATGTCCCAGCTGAGATGGTGCAGCCCCGGCGGGCGGCCCGCCGAGTTGGCGAAGGCGAACATGTGGTGGTCCGAGCCGTGGATGCCGTGCATGAAGGCGATGATGTCGCCGGTGCGGTCCGACAGGCGCATCCCCAGCACGCGGGTATAGAACTCGATCGTGGCGGGCACGTCCGGCACGAAGGCGAGCATGTGGGCGAACCGGTGCGGCTGCGCCTCGGGCTTCTTCATGCGGCTCCATGAGCCGGGCTTGTTCGCGGGGCTCGACTTTTCCATCGCGCCGAACTCGACCTTGGCGTCGGGCGCGGTCTTTTCGGCGATCTTCATCTCGATGAGGAAGCCGTTGTTGTCGTGGAACCAGATGCCGTTCGATTCAAAGCCGCGCGGTGCGTCGAGCAGCTTGATCCCCATGCCCTCGATCCGCTTCTTCATCGGCTCGAAGTCTTCCTCGAACACGCCGTAGCTGATCGCGTTCAGCTTCTTGAGGCTGCCTTCGGTCATGCGGCCCCAACGGTGGCTGTTGCCGAAGGTGTAGAGGCCCAGCCCCTCGCCCTCTTCCCGCACGTCGAGGCCGAAGGCCTTGTAGAAGGTATCCGCCTTGGCGAGGTCGGGCACCTGGATGTTGAATTCGCTGAGCGAATGCACGCCCAGTTCCCCGGGGCGCTTGTTGACGCCGATCCGGCCTGTGATTGCAGTCATGTCGTCCTCCTCCCGGGCCTGATGGCCCCCCGTCTATGCGTCCTTGATCGGGTTCGACAGGATCCCGATGCCGCTGATCTCGACCTCGCAGGTGTCGCCGTCCTTCATCCACAGCTGCGGCTTGCGCGCGTGGCCGACACCCGAGGGCGTGCCGGTGATGATGACGTCGCCCGGTTCCAGCGTCATCACGGCGCTGATGATCGACACGAGATCGGCCACCGGGAACACCATGTCGTCGATCGGCGCCTTCTGGACGGACTGGCCGTTCAGCCGGGTTTCGAGGGTAAGACCCTTGCAGCCGGGCGGCAAGGCGTCGGCGGACACGAACCAGGGACCGAAGCCGCCGGTGCCGTCGAAGTTCTTGCCCGGCGTCCATTGCGGTGTGCGGCGTTGGTAATCGCGCACCGAGGCGTCGTTGAAGATCGAATAGCCGATGACGTGGTCGAGGGCTTGATCGACGCTGACATCCTTGGCGCGCTTGCCAATGACGGCGACCAGTTCGCCTTCGTAGTCGAGTTGCACCGAGGCTTTCGGGCGCAGGATCGGCTGGCCGTGGCCGACGAAGCTGGAGGCGAAGCGGGCAAAGAGCGTCGGGTAGTCGGGCTGTTCGTAGGGCCCTTCGGCGGTATGGGCCCGGTAGTTCAGGCCCACGGCGATGAACTTGCCCGCCTTGCGGATCGGCGGCAGGAATTTCACCTGCGCCGGATCGATCTCGCGCCCCTTGGCCAGCACCTTGCCCGCCTCGGCCAGGGCGTCACCGCCCTGCGCGATGAGCTTTTCAAGCCGACCGGGAAACCTGTCGGCCTTCGCGTTCAGGCCCCGGAAGCCATCCGGCGTTTCCACTGCCAGCCCCTGCGCCTTGCCGTCCATATAGGCGAAGAATTTCATCTGTAGCGGCCTCCCTCAGCCGATGATCTTGAGCGCCCGCTGCACCGAGGGACGTGCCAGCATCCGCTCGTGGAACGCCGCCAGCGTGGCGGGCAGCGCCACGTCCTTGGCCTTGGCCCAGGTGGTCAGGTAGAACAGCGCCGCGTCCGCGATGGAGAAATTGCCCATCAGCCAGTCCTTGTCGCCCAGCGTCGACGCCAGCCGGTCGAAGCCGTCCGCCACCACGGACCGCCCATGCGCCGTCAGCTCCTGCTGCGCCGCTTCCGTCGGCGTGAACTTCATCGGCACAAGAATGAAGGTGAAGCCGCGCATGTGGACCGAGGCGACCATGAAGTCGAGCAGCTCCATCGTGCGGGTCTGGCCCTCCAGATCCTCGGCCAGCAGCCCGGCCTTGGGATAGGCCCGCGCTAGCCAGAAGGCGATGGCCTGGAACTCGGTCAGGACCGAGCCGTCGTCGCGCACAAGCGTCGGCACCTTGCCCTTGGGGTTCAGCGCCCGGAACTTTTCCGAGAACTGCTCCTTGGCGCGGAAATCGACCTTGATCGATTCGTAGGGCGCGCCGATCTCTTCCAGCAGCAGATGGATGCCGATGGAACAGGTTCCGGGCGCGTAAAAGAACTTCATCATAGGCCGGCCTCCCTTGCCGTCTCAGGCTTCGGCGACGATCCGGTTCTCGATCGCGCCCAGCTCCTCGATTTCGCACCGTACCACGTCGCCCGGCTGAAGGAAGAGCTGTTGCGCCATGCCGACGCCGCCCGGCGTGCCGGTGAACAGGATGTCGCCGGGTTTCAGCGCCATCACCTGCGACAGCTCTTCCAGCTGGTCCCAGACGTTGAAGATCAGGTGTTTCGTGTTCGAGTTCTGGCGCAGGTCGCCGTTGACCCAGCACTTGATCGCCAGACGGTGGGGCTCGCCCACCTCATCCGCCGTCACGATGCACGGGCCAATAGGCGCATGGGTGTCGAAGGACTTGCCCAGCACCCACTGGTGCGTCTTCAGCTGCCAGTCGCGTGCCGAGAAATCGTTGCCGACGGCATAGCCGAAGATCGCGCCCGGCGCGTCCGCCTTCGAAATATGACGCCCGCCCTTGCCGATGATCGCCACCATCTCGACCTCGTAGTCGAGCTTGGCCGAGGACTTCGGTTTTTCCACGTCGCCGTTCGGATCGTTGATCGAGCTGGCCATCTTGCAGAACCAGATCTGCGATTCGGGGGCGGTGACGCCCGCGCTCTTGGCTTCCTCGACGTGATCGGCATAGTTGAGGCCGATGGCCATGACTTTTTCCGGATCGGGTATCGGCGCGTGCAGTTTCACGCCGGAAAGCGGCACACCGTTGGCCTTCGCCGCCTTCAGTTTCGGCGCCAGCGAATCCCATTGGGCGATGACCTCCTTCATGCTGTCGGGCGCGCCGGGAACCAGATCGCCCAGCGCGACGACATCGTTCCCCTGGATCAAGCCACAGCGAATGGCGCCGCCACCGGTGGAAAACCGAACGAGTCTCATGATCTTTCTCCCTCAGATGTTTCGAGAGACTTAGCGGGTCAAAATTCACTTGTCGACAAAAAATATTTTTTCCAGAGTTGAGAGTGAGGGAGTGGTTTCACGATGAATGCTCGGTGGATTGCCCTGGGCGGGCTCTGGCTGGTCTACGCGGCCTTCGGCGCAACGGCGTCGAGCCTCGCGCCGCTGCTGCCCGAGATCCGCGCGGCACTTGGCACCGACAACACCACGCTGGGGGCGATCCTCGGTGCCTGGCCGCTGGTCTACATCGCCATGGCGATCCCGGCAGGGGCGCTGCTGGACGCCATCGGGGTGCGGCTGGGCCTGGCGCTGGCGGCGGTGTCCATTGCGGCGTCGGCCGCGCTCAGGGCGTGGGCCGACACGCCGGTCGAGATGCTGCTGGCGGTAGGAGTCTTCGGGATCGGCGGGCCGCTGATCTCGGTCGGAGCGCCCAAGACCATCGCGGCGTTGTTCCAGGGGCCGTCGCGGGGCATGGCGATCGGCATCTACTCCACCGGGCCGAATGCCGGGGCGATCGCCACGCTGATGCTGACCAGCGGGGTACTGCTGCCGTGGGCCGGGTCTTGGCAGGGGGTCATGCTGATCCATGCCGGCTTCGCGCTGGCAGCCGGGGCAGTCTGGCTCGGCTGCGCGGCGCTGGCGGCACGGCACATCCCGGCTCCAACGCGCGAGAGGGTCGACATGGGGGCGCTGCGCGGGCTGCTTGGCCAGCGCGACGTGCTGATCGTGCTGGGGATGGCGGTCGGCATCTTCTACATCAACCACGCGATGATGAACTGGCTGCCCGCCCTGCTGCGCGCGCAGGGAATGGCGGCGGAACAGGCGGGTTATTGGGCGGCGGTGCCGACGATGGTGGGGATCGGCACGGCCCTGGTGGTGCCTCGGCTCGCCACGCCCGCGCGGCGGCTACCGCTGCTGTTGGCGCTCTTCGCGGTGGCGCTGGTGGCCAGCTTGCTGATTGCCTGGAACGGCACCCTGAGCCTGCCTTCGGGGCTGATCCTGCAAGGCATCGTGCGCGGCTCGATGACCAGCATCGCCGTGCTGGTGCTGATCGAACTGCCCGGCGTGCCGCAGAACCGGGTCGGGCTGGCAGGCGGGCTGTTCTTCTCGGCGGCCGAGATCGGCGGGGTCATGGGGCCCTTCGGCTTTGGCTTGCTGCGCGATGTGACGGGCGCTTTCATGGTCCCGCTCGGGTCGCTGACCTTCGTGTCCGCGATGCTGATCGCGTTGGGACTGCTTTTGGGCCGGCGGGGTGAACCCCGCCCTACCGAATGATCGGGTCGGCGGGGTAATTCTCTCCCGCCGCCCTGATTTCTTTTCTTTGAAAATACTCCCCGCGGAGCGTTGCGCCGCGAGGCGCATGGGGGTGCGGGGGGCGTAGCCCCCCGCCTCGGTCGGATCGCGAAGCGATCCGAAACCCGTCAGACCAGGTCGAACCGGTCCGCGTTCATCACCTTGGTCCAGGCAGCGACGAAATCCGCCACGAACTTCGTACCGGCGTCGTCGCCCGCATAGACCTCGGCCAGCCCGCGCAGTTGCGAGTTCGAGCCGAACACCAGGTCGACGCGGCTGGCCGTCCACTTCAGCGCGTCGGTGTCCCGGTCGCGGCCTTCGAAGACGTGCTTGTCCGCTTCCGACTGCTTCCAGCCGGTGCCCATGTCGAGCAGGTTGACGAAGAAGTCGTTCGTCAGCGCGCCCTTGCGGGTGGTGAAGACGCCATGCGCGGTGCCGTCGTGGTTCGCGCCCATTGCCCGCATCCCGCCAACCAGCACGGTCATCTCGGGGGCGGTCAGGCCCAGCAGTTGGGCCCGATCGACCATGATCTGCTCGGTCGGCACGGCCACGTCGGCGTGGATGTAGTTGCGGAAGGCGTCGGCGCGGGGTTCCAGCGGGGCGAAGCTCGCCACGTCGGTCTGCGCTTCGGTGGCATCGACGCGGCCCGGGGTGAACGGAACCTCAACCGCGTGCCCGCCGTCCTTCGCCGCCTTCTCGACGCCGACGACACCGCCGAGCACGATCAGATCGGCCATCGACACCGGCTTGCCGAAGTCCTTGCGGACGCCTTCCAACGCTCCCAGCACCTTCTGCAGCTGCGCGGGCTGGTTGACCTCCCAGTCCTTCTGCGGGGCCAACCGGATCCGCGCGCCGTTGGCGCCGCCGCGACGGTCCGATCCGCGATAGGTCGCAGCAGACGACCATGCGGTATAGACCAGCTCTGCTACCGAGAGCCCCGAGGCCGCAATCCCGTCCTTCAGCGCCTTCACGTCCGCATCCGACAGCTTCGGGCCTTCCGCTTTCGGCAGCGGATCCTGCCAGATCAGGTCTTCGGACGGCACCTCGGGCCCCAGGTAGCGCACCTTCGGCCCCATGTCGCGGTGGGTCAGCTTGAACCAGGC
>JAGRMS010000043.1:0-207 GCA_020441135.1 Pseudooceanicola sp. | reverse complement strand
GCGAGATCTTCTCGTACGCCGGGTCTACCTTCAGCGCGAGGTCGGTGGTCAGCATCATCGGCGTACGCCGCTTGCCCGCGACGTGCGGGTCCGGCACCGAATCCGCTCCGGCGCCGCCCTTTGGCTGCCACTGATGCGCGCCTGCGGGGCTCTTGGTCAGTTCCCAGTCGTAGCCGAACAGGTTCCAGAAAAAGTTGTTGCTCCACT
>JAGRMS010000392.1 GCA_020441135.1 Pseudooceanicola sp. | reverse complement strand
AGGCGCTGAAGCACCTCCAGCATGCCCGCGGCAAGACCGTGATCTTCGTCGGCGTACTGGAGAAAATCACGGACGAGTTCGGTTCGAGCGCCTGGCAGCCGCAGATGGAGGGCAGCAAGGCCGGCCGGGAGCTGCCGGGAATTGTCGACCAGGTGGTCTCGATGCAGCTCTTCGCCCGCGACGCCGACGGAAACTGGTCCCTCGACGACACCGCCACCGAGCGCCGTCTCGTCTGCACCTCCGGCAATCCCTGGGGTCTGCCGGCGAAGGACCGCTCCGGCCGGCTCGACATGACCGAACCGCCCGATCTCGGCGCGCTGCTCGCCCGCATCGACGGCCGCGCGCCCGCTTTCTCCGCCTGATCCACGAAAGGACCATCGACATGAGCTACGATCTGAACGACGCCCAGCCCCAGCTGCCCCCGGTCAGCGAACCGATCCCGGACGGGACCTTCGCCAAGCTCCGCCTCACCCTTCGGCCCGGCGGCGTGAATGGCGCCACACCGATGGATGCCGGTCTGCTGAAGGCCTCGCAATCCAGCGATGCGCGCACGCTCGACTGCGAATTCACCGTGGTGGACGGCCCCCATGCCCGGCGCAAGTTCTGGCAGAACTTCACCGTCGCGGGCGGCAAGCTGGACGAGAAGGGTCAGTCGATCGGCTGGAAGATCTCCAAGTCCACCTTTCGCGCCATGGTCGACAGCGCGCTCGGCCTCAACCCCAAGGATGAAACCCCCGCGGCCAAGGCGAAGCGGGTGCTGCCCGGCCTTCGGCATCTCGATGGTATCGTCTTTGCCGCCCGCATCATGGTCGAGCCTGCGTCCAATCCGCAGTACCGCGACCAGAACCGTCTCGCCAACGTCGTTCTGCCCGACGAGCCGCAGCATGCGCCGGTCATGCGCGGTGAAACGGTTCCGCCGGAGCCCGTCAACGCCTTGCCTCGCAAGGCCGCGAGCACGCCGGCGGCGGGCTGGCAGGCGCCAGCGCCGGCCTGGGGTGCGGCGCAACCGTCCCCGGCGGTTGCGTCCTGGGGCGCACAGAACCCGGCGCCGACAGCGCAACCGGCGCCGCCGCAGCCTGCCGCCTCGGGGGCGCCCGGATCGCCGGCGATGCCCGCCTGGCTCAATGGCTGACGCAAAACGGGGACGGCGGGCGCGAACATCGGAAGGTTCGCGCACGCAGAGCGAGGCGGATCGCTGGCAGGCGCATGTCACGCGCGAGGCAGCACTGGAAATCGGAAAATGGCTCGAGGCACGCGGAAAACTGCACCAACCCATCGCAAGCCTGTCCCTCGGCGATCTCGAGGCCATGGCCAGCAACGCGATCTCCCGCTGGATCGTGCTGCAGTCCGGGATGCGCCAGAGCGCGGAGCGGCCGGCCGAGGACCCGTTCGCGAGCGTCTTGCCCGGGTAATCCTCTGCGCTGTCTGCCTCCGCGAGGCGCGCGGCTTCGGCTACATCCACCAGCTTCGACACGACCGCTATCCCCACCACCGCTTCTGTTCACGCCGCTGTCAGGATGTCGGCAGCGCAATTGCCCAAAGGATGAATGGCATGATCGACAAGACCGCCCGCGAGGCGCAGGCGATCCGCGATGCGCGGGCACCCTTCGCCGCAGCCCTCACCGACCTCGGGCTCATGGAGCCCTTCTATCACCGCTCCGCTGCCGACATCGACTGCCTGATCGAGGCGGCGGTGACCGGTTACGTCGACAGCATGCTGGCGCAGGGTGCGGGCAAGGAGCGCACCGGCACAGCCTTCGACGATCCCATTCCGTTCTGAGAGAGTATCATGATCGATCTGAACCATGGCTCGGGGTGTCGCTACGGTGTCGACGCACCGCGCCCACCCATCGCCGAGGCCATCTCGGCGGCTATCGATGCCGCGCTGACCATACGCAATCGTGCCGAACGCCCGCGCAGCTACGTCAGTTCCTCGGGGCTTGGACGCGACTGTCTGCGCCAGATTCAATATGACTTCCTGGCGATCCCAAAGGATGAAGGCCAGGAGTTCGAGCCGCGCACCCTGCGGATATTCGAAGCCGGGCACCGGGCCGAAGATATCGTCGCCGGCTGGTTCCGGATCGCCGGGTTCGATCTGCGCACCGAAC
>JAGRMS010000391.1 GCA_020441135.1 Pseudooceanicola sp. | reverse complement strand
CTGCTCTACAAGGACGTGAACCGGCACATGCCGCTGGGCCTGGGCGGGTTCTGACCGGCGCGATTCAGGGGCGGTAGCAGGGGGCGCAGTCCAACCGTTATTTGCAGTACCCCCCGACGCGAGTCGCTGCGGCCGGTCGAGACATCGCCGCCGTTCTCAAGAGACAGTGCAAATGACAGAAGGGCAAGGGGGCGCTGCCCCCGCCGCCCGTTCCGGGCGACTCCCCCGGAGATATTTGGAAAGAGAAGAAATCAGGGGTGCCCCGTGCTGCTTCTTCTCTTTGCAAATGCTCGCTCTTCACGGGCCGCAAGCGCACCGCGAAGGGTCGGAGGTCGGAGCCGCGAAGCGGCGATCGGGGCGCAGGGGGCTCGATGCCCGCTGCGCCCCGCCCCCCCTTGGTATCATTCCCGCTCGATGGCGATGGCCGTGCCTTCGCCGCCGCCGATGCAGATGGCGGCGACACCGCGTTTTAGTCCACGTTTCTCAAGCGCGTTCAGCAGCGTCACCATGATCCGCGCGCCCGAGGCGCCGATCGGGTGGCCGAGCGCGCAGGCGCCGCCGTTGACGTTGACCTGGTCCCGATGCAGCCGCAGTTCGCGCATCACCGCCATGGGCACCACGGCAAAGGCCTCGTTGATCTCCCAGAGGTCGACGCTGTCGACGCTCCAGCCGATCCGGTCGAGCAGGCGGCGGATGGCGGGGACCGGGGCGGTCGGAAAGTCCTTCGGCGCCTGGGCGTTGCTGGCATGGCCCAGGATGCGGGCGCGGATGGCGAGGCCCTGCGCCTCGGCCGCCTCGCGCGAGGCAAGCACCAGCGCGGCGGCCCCGTCCGAGATCGACGAGGAATTGGCCGCCGTCACCGTCCCGTCCTTGCGGAAGGCTGGTTTCAGCAGCGGAATCTTCTCGGGGCGCGCCTTGCCGGGCTGTTCGTCGGTGGTGATCACCTCTTCGCCCGTCCGGGCATGGACCGTCACCGGCGCGATCTCGCCCTCGAAGGCACCGCTGCGTTCCGCGTCGATCGCGTTCGACAGCGAGGCCAGCGCATACTGGTCCTGCTCGGCGCGGGTGAACTGGAAGGCCTCGGCGCAATCCTCGGCGAAGGTNNAGGTGCCCATCAGGCGGCCCTTGTCGTAGGCGTCCTCGAGCCCGTCGAGGAACATGTGGTCGATCACCTGGCCGTGGCCGATCCGCGCGCCGCCGCGCATCTTGGGCAACAGGTAAGGCGCGTTCGACATGCTTTCCATGCCGCCCGCCACCATCACCTGCACCTGCCCCAGCGCGACCTGGTCGAAGCCGATCATCGCCGCCTTCATGCCCGAGCCGCACATCTTGTTGATCGTCGTCGCGGGCACTTCTTCGCCGAGGCCCGCCTCGAACAGGGCCTGGCGCGCCGGGGCCTGGCCCTGGCCGGCGGGCAGGACGCAGCCCATGATGACCTCGTCCACCGTCACCGCCCCGGCGTCGCGCAGCGCGGCGCGAATCGCGGTGCCGCCGAGATGGGCGGCGCTGATGCCGTCGAAGACGCCCTGGAAGCCCCCCATCGGGGTGCGGGCGGCGCCGGCGATCACGACTTCCTTCATGGCATGGTCCTCCTGTCTGGTCCCTGCATACCGGATGGTAAGGAATAGCGTCTAGCCTGATGGGGCATAGAGGGGCGACAAGGACGGCTTGCCATGATCCTGAGCAGCAATGAAACCACCGGCGCGCAGGTCGTGACCGTGACCAGCCAGCGGATCGACGCCGCCGTGGCGATCCAGTTCAAGGAGGACATGCGCAGCGCGACCGAGGGCGGGTCGGGCCGTGTGATCCTCGACCTGTCGGGCGTGATCTTCATCGATTCGAGCGGCCTTGGCGCCGTTGTCGCCGCGATGAAGCAGCTGAACGGGGTGCGGAAGCTGGACCTCGCGGGCCTGACGTCCAATGTCGACAAGGTGTTCCGCCTGACCCGGATGGACACGGTGTTCCGCATCTACCCGTCGCTGGACGACGCGCTGGCGGTGGAACGGTCCTGACATGGCGGCGCGGCCCTGCCCCGACGGGTTGCAGGGCGGATCGGAGCGGTTCGCCGCCACCGACAGCGAATCGCGCGATGCCGTCGGGCGGGTGATGGCCGCGCTGCGCCGGCAGGGCTGGCCGTCGGATTTTCTCGGCTCGGTCGAAATCGTGCTGGCCGAGACGCTGAACAACGTCGTGGAACATGCCTATCGCGGGCAGCCTTCGGGCGAGGTGGCGGTGGACTTCACCCTGGACGGCCGGGACTTGTGGCTGCGGGTGATGGATCGCGGCACTCCGTTTGCCTCGGGAGTGCCCCCGGTGGGGCATCCGGCGGATGTGCATTGCCTGCCCGAGGGAGGGTTTGGCTGGCATCTGATCCGGTCACTGTCGGACGAGATCCAATATGCGCACCAGGCGGGGGCGAACCGGCTGGCGATCCGGATGGCCCTGCCGGGTTGAGGGACGCGTGAATGGCGGCAATCGCCGTGGGCAGGGTCCGGCGGCAAGCGGGGGAACAAAGGAAAAGGCGGGTTGGATTGCGGCACCGGCTCGCTCTGACCGTATCGGGCCGCGTGTTCCCGTTGCGACAGGGTTCGGCGCGACCGGGGCGGGGCAAACCGCCTGGCATTCAGGACGGCGCGGCTGGCTGAGCGTTCGGCGCAGACGCGCACCGGCGAGACCCGGCGGCGTTTGGTCCGGCAGCATCAGGAGCCTGCGACCCTGTGGACGATCCGGGTTGCGCTGCCGGGTCGGGAGATGGCCGGGGCTCTTCACCGGATTGGCCTGTCGGCGGCCGGGTCGGGAAGGGACGTGTGTGGTGTCCCGTTGGCATCCCTGCGGGAGCGGCCAGGGTGAGTGAGTGGCGGTGGGGTGACCTGCTCGGCCCCGCCCGAAACGGGGTCCGGCAGGGACGTGTGCGTTGTCCCGTTGGCATCGTTGCGGGAGCGGCCAGGGTGAGTGAATGGCGGTGCGGTTGCCTGCTCGGCCCCGCACGCAACGGGGTCCGGCAGGGACGTGTGCGTTGCCCCATTGGCATCGTTCCGGGAACGGCCAGGGAGGGCGAACGGCGGTGCGGTTGTCTGCTCGGCCCCGCACGCAACGGGGTCCGGGAGGGACGTGAGCGTTGCCCCATTGGCATCGTTCCGGAAACGACCAGGGAGGGCGAACGGCGGTGCGGTTGTCTGCTCGGCCCCGTACGCAACGGGGGTCGGCAGGGACGTGTGCGTTGTCCCGTTGGCGCCCTTGCGGGAACGGCCAGGGAGGGCGTA
>JAGRMS010000390.1 GCA_020441135.1 Pseudooceanicola sp. | reverse complement strand
GGACGACCGGATCGCGCTGCTCGGCAAGAACGGCCAGGGCAAGTCGACGCTGTCCAAGCTGCTGTCGGACCGGCTGGCCCTGACGGGCGGGCGGATGGTGAAGTCGTCCAAGCTGCGCATCGGCTATTTCGCCCAGCACCAGGTGGACGAGCTGCACGTCGACGAAACCCCGCTGGACCACCTGCGCCGCCTGCGCCCTGCCGAGGGTCCGGGCAAATGGCGCTCGCGCCTCGCCGGCTTCGGGCTGACCGCGAACCAGGCGGATACGCTGGTCGGACGGCTGTCCGGCGGGCAGAAGGCGCGGCTGTCGCTGCTGCTCGCCACCATCGACGCGCCGCACATGCTGATCCTCGACGAACCGACCAACCACCTCGACATGGAAAGCCGCGAGGCGCTGGTCGAGGCACTGACCGCCTATAGCGGCGCGGTGATCCTCGTCAGCCACGACATGCACCTGCTGGGGCTGGTGGCGGACCGGCTCTGGCTGGTGTCCGAGGGCACGGTGAAACCCTACGAGGGCGACCTCGAAAGCTACCGCGACATGCTGCTGGCCCGCGACAGGCCGGTGGTGAAGGTCGAGGCGGCGAAGCCCGCCAAACCCTCGCGCGAGGCGATGCTGGCGCTCAAGGCCGACGTCCGCAAGGGCGAGCAGCGCATCGAGAAACTGAACGAGATGCGCGACAAGCTGGCCAAGATCCTCGCCAACCCCGCGCTCTACGAAGAGGCGCGGCGGGGCGAGATGGAGGTCTGGCAGAAGAAATACGCCGAGGTGATGGAGGGGCTGGACCGGGCCGAAACGCTCTGGATGAAGGCGCTGGAGAAGCTGGAAGAGGCCGAGGTCTGAGAGGTTTCGCCGCGCTTTCGCGCGGCGACCGGCCGGGGGGCTTTGCCCCCGCCGCCATTGTCGCTCGGACCAATGGCGCAACAATGGCGGCCCCCCAGGATATTTGAAGCAAATGGAAGCAGCAGGCGGCTCCCTGCATATTGTCTTTTTGAGCCGGGCGGTTTGCTGGTAGAAGCAGGGAACCGCCTGGCGCCGCGACCGGACCGTTTATGGACACCGCCTTCCTGATCACCGCCTTTGTCACCATGTTCGTGGTGATCGACCCGCCGGGCCTTGCGCCGCTGTTCCTCGTCCTGACCCGCGGCATGGGCGCACCCCAGCGCCGTGCCATCGCGCTGCGGGCCTGTGCCGTTGCCATCGGCGTGCTGGCGCTTTTCGCCGCCTTCGGCGAGGCGCTGATGGGCTTCGTCGGCATCTCGATGCCCGCCTTCCGCGTCGCCGGGGGGATCCTCTTGTTCCTCACCGCGCTCGACATGCTGTTCGAACGCCGGACCAAGCGCCGCCAGGACCAGACCGACGAACACCCCGACGACCCCTCCGTCTTCCCCCTCGCCGTGCCGCTGATCGCGGGGCCCGGCGCCATCGCCTCGATGATCCTGCTGGCCGGGCAGAAGCCCGGCTGGGAGGGGCTGACGCTCGCGATCCTCGTCATGGTTGCCGTGATGGCGGTGGCGCTCCTCTTCCTCGAACTCTCCAGCCTGATCGAGCGCGTCCTCGGCAAGACCGGCATCAACGTCGTGACCCGCCTGCTCGGGATGCTGCTCGCCGCCCTCTCGGTGCAATTCGTGCTCGACGGGCTGCGCGCCTTCGGCTTTGCCTCGGGGGCCTGAGCGCCTATATCGCCCGAAGACCCCGACGGAGAGCGCGATGACCAGCGAAGACACCGGACGCCTGATCTACCTCGTCATCCTCGGCGCGGCGCTGGCCTTCTGGTTCTTCGTGCAGAACCGCGACTCGATGAACAGGAAGCTGCAACAGGCCTCGGTCTGGGCGCTGATCTTCATCGGCACCGTCGCCGCCATCGGCCTCTGGGGCGACATCCGCCAGAATGCCGCCTTCCTGTCCACCGTCGACGCGCAGGCCGGGACCATCACCGTGCCCCGCGCCCGCGACGGCCACTATTACCTCACCGCCAGCGTCAACGGCCAGCCGATCCGCTTTGTCGTCGACACCGGCGCGACCGACCTCGTGCTCAGCCGCCAGGATGCCGAGGCCGCGGGCATCGACCTCTCCGCCGTCGCCTTCCGCGGCTCTGCCATGACCGCCAACGGCGCTGTCCGTGTCGCCCCGGTCACGCTCGACAGCGTCGCCGTCGGCCCGATCAGCGACACCCGCGTCCGCGCCAGCGTCAACGACGGGCAGATGGACGAATCCCTGCTCGGGATGTCCTACCTCCAGCGGTTCTCGAAGATCGAGATCTCGGGCGGCGAACTGGTGTTGACCCGCTGAGGCGATTGCCGTCAGATCGCCGCGAAAACGGAGGGCATGACATGGGCGAAAACATCACCTTGAAAGCCAGCGACGGGTTCCGGCTCGGCGCCTATCTGGCCCGGCCCGAAGGCGTCGGCAAGGGCGGCATCGTCGTCGTCCAGGAGATCTTCGGCGTCAACGCCCACATCCGCGAACTCTGCGACCGCTTTGCCGCCGCCGGATACGCCGCCTGTGCCCCGGCGATCTTCGACCGCACCGATCCCGGCTTCGAGACGGGCTACACCCCCGAGGACATCGCGCGGGCGCGCCAGGCGATGACCAAGGGCAGTTTCGACACCTACCTGCTCGACGTGGCGGCCGCCCGCGACGCGCTGACCGGCTACAGCCCGGTCTCGATCACCGGCTTCTGCCTCGGCGGCTCGGTCGCCTTCGCCGCCGCCTGCCGTCTCGACGGCTTCCTCTGCGCGGTGCCCTTCTACGGCGGCCGCATCGCGGCCATGAAGGACGAACGGCCCCGCTGCCCGGTGATGATGTATTTCGGAACCGAGGATCACTCGATCCCGATGGCGGACGTCGAAGCCATCAGGGCCGCGCAGCCGGATGCGACGATCCACGTCGTCGAGGCGGGACACGGTTTCATGTGCGACCACCGCGCCAGCTACGCGCCCGAGGTCGCCGCGCGCGCCTGGGACGAAACGCTGGCCTTCCTCGACAGCCGCTCGGGCGCCTGACCTTAGCTGTGCTCCTCCGCCGCCGTCGCGGCAAGCGCCCGGTTGTAGGCTTTCAGCGCATCGACGTGGAACAGCGCGCCGACCACCTCGACCACCCCGTCGCGGTCGGTCGCCGTTACCGCCAGGCAACCGCCCTCGGCGCGCTCCAGCAGCGGCATCGCCTGCTCCAGCGTCGCCGAGGCCGCGATCGCCAGACCCTCGCCCAGCAGCGCCTCCAGCCGTTCCTTGTCGGGCGCGCGGGCATCGCCCAGCGGGCGCATCACCGCCCCGGCGCGGAACATCGCCAGCAGGTAGGCTTGCGGCCCCGCGGCGAGGTGGATGTCGCGCCGCTCCAGCTGGGTCAGGAAGAACGACCGGTCCACGAGCCGCGAGGCCAGCGCGGTCGACAGCGACACCGAGGTCATCACCGCGATCCCGATCTGCCAGTCGCCCGTCAGTTCGAACACGATCAGCGTGGTCGAGATCGGCGCGCCCAGCACCGCCGCCGCCACCGCGCCCATGCCGGCAAAGGCGTACAGTGTATGCGCGCCCGAAACGCTTGGCAGCACGCCGGTCGCGATCAGCCCGAAGGCCAGCCCGGTCAGCGCGCCGACCATCAGCGCCGGCGAGAAGATGCCGCCGCCCATCCGGCCGCCGAAAGTGATGGCCACGGCGACCGCCTTCAGCACCGCGAAGACCACCGCCTCGTGCAGCACCAGCTCTCCGGCCAGCGCCCGGTAGGTCGTCTCGTAGCCGACGCCGATGATATGCGGAAAGCCGACCGCAAGCAGGCCCAGCATCAGCCCGGCAACGGCGGGCCGCAGCCAGCCCGGCAGGCGTATCAGCCGTTGCAGCCAGCTTCCCACGTCCTCGGCCCAGAACACCCCGCGCATCAGCGCCGCCGAGACGAGGCCGCACAAGAGCCCGAGGATCAGGAAGGCCGGCAGTTCGACATAGAATTTCAGCGCGCCCGGGGTCGACAGCACGAACTCGGTCACGTCGCCGAATGCCAGCCGGTTGATCACCGTCCCCGCCACCGAGGCGATCACGATGGGCGCAAAGGCATGCACAGCGAAGTGCCGCAGCACCACCTCCAGCGCGAACAGCGCCCCGGCAATCGGCGCGTTGAACGAAGCCGAGACCGCCGCCGCCACGGCGCAGCCCAGCAGGTCGCGCCCGGTGATCCCGTCGGCGTTGATCTTGCGGCAGACCAGCGTGGCGACCACGCCCGCAAGGTGTACCACCGGCCCCTCGCGCCCCGACGACCCGCCCGAGGACAGCGTGACCAGCGAGGCGAGCGCCGAGGCCAGCCCCGCCTTCGTCTCGACCCGCCCGTCCCGCAGCGCCGCGCCCTCGATCACGTCGGCGACGCCGCGCGCCCGCCCGTCGCGGGTGAAGACGTGCAGGATCAGCCCCACCGCCAGCCCGCCGAACACCGGCAGAAGCACGATCCAGAACCACGGCAGCGACGAGGCGTGGCTATGCAGGAACTGCACGTCGCCGGTGCGATACAGCGCCGCCTGCAACGCCTCGATCCCCTTGCGGAAGAACAGCGCGGCAAAACCCGATGCGAGACCGACCAGCAGGGCGATGAACCAGAACTGCACCTGGCTCGGCCCGCGCTGCCGCATCACGACCCAGCCGTCGCGCATCGCCGCAAGGGCAAGGTCGCGCTGTTGGATCAGGAAGGAACGGTCTGGCTCGGTCATGCGGCCTGTCTCTATGGCAAGCGCCTAGCGGGGTGAAGGCCCCTGCGTCTCTATCTCCGCCCCGATCCGCTTGACCGCCTCCACCAGCAGGTCGAGGTCTGACAGCCGCGTGCGGTGGTTGGTCAGGTTCACCCGGATCGCCTTCTTGCCGGCAACCGTCGTCGTCGACGGCGCGGCGATCCCCGCCTCCTGCAAGCGGATCACGATCTCGTCGTTGACCGCATCGTCCGCGCCATAGCGGAAACAGCAGATGTTCAGCGAGACCGGCGCCAGCAGTTCCAGGCCCGGATCCGCCGCCACCAGCCGCCCGAGATAGGCCGCCTGGTGGCAGTTCCGCGCGATCATCCGGCCGAGCCGCGCCGTGCCATGTTCGGCGATCTGCGCCCAGACCTTCAGCGCGCGGAACCCCCGCGACAGTTCGGGTCCATAGTCCACCGGCCAGGGATTGCCCGCCGCCAGCCCGCGCTCCGCCCCTTTGAGGTAGCGCGGACGGTCGCTGAACGCCTGCCGATGCGCCGCCTCGTCCCGGATCAGCACGCAGCCCGCGTCATAGGTCACATGCAGCCACTTGTGGAAATCGAAGGCCAGGCTGTCCGCCCGCTCGATCCCCTTCAGGCGCGGCCTCAGGGCCTCAACCAGCACCCCCAGCGCCCCGAAGGCGCCGTCGACGTGGAACCACAGCTCCTCCGCCGCCGCCAGATCGGCAATCGCGTCGAGGTCGTCGATGGTGCCCAGGTCCACCGACCCCGCCGTCCCGATCACCGCGAAGGGCACCAGCCCCGCCGCCCGGTCCGCCGCAATCGCCGCCCGCAGCGCACCCATGTCCATCGCGCCCGCCGCATCCACCGCGACCCGCCGCAGCGCGTCGCTCCCCAGCCCCAGCATGTCGAAGGCCCGGTCCGCGCAGCCATGCACCAGGGCCGAGGCATAGCCCACCAGCCCCGCCCGCACCCCGGTCTTGCGCGTTGCGACCCCCAGCCGCCGCTCGCGCGCCGCCTTCAGCGCCACGATGGTCGCCATCGAGGTGCCCGAGACGATCAGCCCGCTGGACTCGCCCGGAAACCCGAAGATCTCCCGGCACCAGCCGATCACCTGCTTCTCGACGTGAATCGCCCCATGCTCGCGCCCGCCCAGGTTCGCGTTCATCGCGCTCGCCGCCATCTCGGCCACCAGCTGCGACGGCGTGCCCGACCCATGCACCCAGCCGAAGAAGCGGGGATGCGTATTGCCCACGCCGTAGGGCAGCAACGCGGCGATCTGCGCATCCACCGCCGCCGCGCCCATTCCCGCCACCGGCAGCGGCGCGTCGAAAGCCGCCTTCACCGGCTCCGGCGACATCCAGACCGGACCCTCGCCCCCCGTCATCATCCGGTCCACCGCCGCGTCCAGCATGGCATGAGCCCGCGCCCGGAACGCCTCCCAGTCTTCCGGGTCCAGCGTCTCCACATGCGCATCGCTCATCGCTCAGCCCTCCAGCAAGGCCCGTGCCGCCGCCCGCGCGGCATCCGTGATCGTATCCCCGGCCAGCATCCGCGCGATCTCGTCCACGCGCCCCGCCTCGGCCACCGGCACCACGCGCGACAGCGTCACCCCGCCGCTCACGTCCTTCGCGACCCGCCAGTGGTGCGCCCCCCGCGCCGCCACCTGCGGCGAATGCGTGACCACCAGCACCTGCCCGCCCTGCGCCAGCTGCTCCAGCCGCCGCCCCACGGCATCGGCGGTCGCCCCGCCCACGCCCCGGTCGATCTCGTCGAAGATCATCGTCAGGCCGCTGTTTATGCCGGTCAGGCAGACTTTCAGCGCCAGCAGGAACCGGCTCAGCTCCCCGCCCGAGGCGATCTTGTTCAGCGCCCCCGCCGGCGCGCCCGGATTGGTCGCCACGGTAAACTGCACCGCGTCCCGCCCCTCCGGCCCCGCCTCCGCCTCGGCGATCTCGGTGGCGAACACCGCCCGTTCCATCTTCAGCGGCGCAAGTTCCGCCATCACCGAGCGGTCCAGCGCCACCGCCGCCTGCCGCCGCGCCGCGCTCAAGCGTCCCGCCGCCGCGTCATAGGCCGTTTCCGCAGCCTTCACCGCCGCCCGCTGCTTGCCAAGGTCGGCGTCCCCCGCATCCAGCGCCGCCAGCCGCCCCCGCAGCGTATCCGCGTGCAAGGCCAGGTCGTCCGGCGCAACGCCGTGCTTGCGCGCCAGCCCCCGGATCGCGAACAGCCGCTCCTCCGCCGCCTCGAGGTCGAAGGTGTCGAACCGCATCCCCTCCAGCGCCCGCTCCACCCCCGACTGCGCCTCGGACAGTTCGATCATCGCCCGGTTCAGCGCCGCGATCGGTTCATCCAACGCGCCCTCGGCCTTGTCCGCCACCCCGTCGAGCCAGCGCAGCGCCTCTCCCAGCGCGCCCTCGCCCATCAGCTCGAAGGCCCGCGCGATGTCGCCCCGGATGCGCTCCGCCCCCTGCATCGCCCGCCGCCGGGTGTCGAGCGTCGCCTCTTCCCCCGGCTCCGGGGCCAATCGGTCCAGCTCCTTCACCGAATGCCGCAGGAAGTCCTCTTCCGCCCGCACCTTCTCCAGCGCCGCCTCGGTCTCACCCACCGCCTTGCGCGCCGCCAACAGCGCCCGCCAGGCGACGCGCACCGCCTCGCGCGGCGCCTCCAGCGCCCCGAAGGCGTCCAGCATGTCGCGATGCCCGCGCGGGTTCAGCAAGCCCCGGTCGTCCTGCTGCCCGTGCAGTTCCACCAGCACATCCGACAGCGCCCGCAGCACCTCGCCCGAGGCGCGCCGGTCGTTGACATAGGCCGTCTTGCGCCCGTCCAGGGTATTGACCCGCCGCAGGATCAGCTCCTCCGCCCCGGGCATCCCGGCCTCGGCCAGCACGGCCTGCGCCGGATGGTCCGGCGACAAGTCGAAGACCGCCGTCACCTCGCCCTGCTCGGCCCCCTGCCGCACCAGGTCCGCCCGCCCGCGCCAGCCCAGCACGAAGCCCAGCGAATCGAGAAGGATCGACTTGCCCGCCCCGGTCTCGCCGGTCAGCACGTTCAGACCCGGCTGGAACGCGATCTCCAGCCGGTCGATGATCAGCATGTCGCGGATTTCAAGCGTGCGCAGCATGGACGTCGCCCCCCGCACGCGGCCCTGGGATCAGAGCCACTTGCCCTTCAGCGATTGACGATAGATCTGGGCCAGCCAGTTGTCGCCCTTGGCCTTCATCTTCAGCCCGCGCGAGGTCAGCAGCTTGTAGCTGTCCTCGTACCAGTCGGTCGACTGGAAGTTGTGGCCCAGGATCGCCCCCGCCGTCTGCGCCTCGTCGTTCAGGCCCAGCGACAGGAAGGCTTCGACCAGCCGGTGCAGGGCCTCGGCGGTGTGCGTCGTGGTCTGGAACTCCTCCACCACCACCCGGAAGCGGTTGATGGCCGAGCCGTAGTGGCCGTGCCGCAGGTAATAGCGCCCGATCTCCATCTCCTTGCCGGCCAGGTGATCGAAGGCGAGGTCGAACTTCAGGATCGCCGCGCTGGCGTATTCGCTGTCGGGATACTGCTCGATCACCACGCGCAGCGCCTGCAACGCCTGGAAGGTCAGCCCCTGGTCGCGGCCGACCTCGTCGATCTGGTCGTAATAGGACAGCGCCAGAAGATACTGCGCATAGGCCGCGTCCTCGTCCGCCGGGTAAAAGTCGATGAACCGCTGCGCGGCGGCCCGGCTTTCGGGATAGTCACGCTTCTGGTGGAACGAATAAGCCTGCATGATCAGCGCCCGCTTCGCCCAGCTCGAATAGGGATAAAGCCGCTCGACTTCCGAGAAGTAATAGGCCGCGTCCGCGTTGCGCCGCCGGTTCAGCTCGTATTCGCCGCGTTCGAAGATCTGGTCGGGGGTGAAGACTTCCAGCGCCTCGCCCCGGTCCGCCGGACCGGCCAGCCCGCCGCCACGACCGCCGCAGGCCGACAGCGCCGCCACCAGCAGAACGGCTCCGATCACCCTACCCCGCGCCATGCCGCCAACCATCCTTCGTCACCCATTCCACCGCCCGCGCGCGAGCCCCGCATCGGGGCCGGTGCGTCTGGCATGTCTTGTCGTTAAACGTCTTACGGGCAAGCCTAGGGGGGAGGCAAGCGGCATCCGGCGATTCCGGGATGTTCAGGCGACCTTCGGGACTTCGGACAACACCAGCCCCTGCCCCGGAAGCCGCTCGGCCGTGGCCGCGTCGCAAAGCACCGGGCGCACCGCCCCCGGCGTGGCGAAAAGGTCGCGCAACAGCGTGTTGGTCAGCGCGTGCCCCGCGCGCTCGCCCCTGTAGCGGCCCAGGATCGGCCCGCCCGCCAGCGCCAGGTCTCCCAGCGCGTCCAGCATCTTGTGCCGCACGGCCTCGTCCTTGTGGCGGAACCCGCCCGGGCTCAGCACCTCGGCCCCGTCCACCACCACCGCGTTGCTCAGCGTGCCACCCAGCGCCAGCCCGTTGCGGTGCATCGCCTCGACATCCGCCTGGCGGCAGAAGGTCCGGCTGTCGCATAGCTCGCGCGCGAAACTGCCGTTGCGCATGTCCAGCGCCTTGCTCTGCCGCCCGATCGCCGCATCCGCGAAGTCGATGGTAAAGTCGATGATCAGCCGGTCCGCCGGCGCCAGCGCGGCCCGCGCCCCGTCCTTCTCGACGCTCACCGCCTTCATCACCTGGTAGGCCAGCACCGGGGCCTCCAGCCGCCGCAGGCCCCGCGTCATGATGCCCCGCACGAAAGGCGCCGCCGACCCGTCGAGGATCGGCACTTCCGGCCCGTCGATCTCGATCAGCGCGTTGTGTACCCCGCAGCCCGCCAGCGCCGCCATCACATGCTCGACGGTCGAGACCGATACCCCGGCCCCGTTCACCAGACGCGTGCAGAGCGGCGAGCGGTCGACCACGTCCCAAAGCGCCGGAACCAGCGCATTCCCCAGCGCGATGTCGGTGCGTTTGAACCAGATACCCTGCCCGGCCGAGGCCGGACGGATCGTCATGCGCACCGGCGCACCGGTATGCAGGCCCACGCCCTCGAAAACGACAGGAGATTTCAGCGTATTCTGCAAGCTGCGCCCCACATTGGTATTATCGACCCCCACCCCGGGGTCTTGCTGCCTGCAGGAGTTAATTTGCGCGCCGTCATGCCTCAACTCAAACTTTGCAACGGAATGAAACATCCCTGTAACAAATCGGCAAAAGGGCGCCCCGGTTCCCTCAAGAATCTGAGAACAAACGAAAAAGGCCGCCCGAAGGCGGCCTTATCCACAGGATGATGTTACCGGATCAGTTCGCCTGACGCCGCAGGAAGGCCGGGATTTCGATCCGGTCCTGCCCGCTCTCCGCCTCGCGCGCGGGCCGTGCCGCCTGCTCGGTGGCGCGCACCTGCGGCTGCGGACGGGCCTGCGCCGGGCGCTCGGCGGGGGTATCCGCCGCGTGCCCCGTCATCCGGTTGATCAGCGAGTTGATGCCGAACCCGCCCTTGCGGTCCGCCGCCATTCCCGGCCGGGCCGGAGCGTTGCCGGGATGCCGCTGCGCCGCGGCCTGGAGCCGGGCCAGCGCCTCGGGCGACGGCGTGCCCGGGGCGGGCGGCTTCGGCGCCACATAGACGCTTTCCGGCTCGTCCTCGAACTCCGCCTGCGGCTGGAACGCCGGAACGGTCGGGCGATAGGCCGGGGGCGGCAGGTCGTCCGCCTCGGCTTCCACCTCGTGCTCGAACAGGTCCGGCTCTTCCGCCGCCTCGGCCACCAGCGCCACCTTCGGCTCCGGCATCGCCGGGGCCGGGGTCTCCAGCACCGCCGGCTTCTTCAGCGGCTGCGACATCGGGCGGCGCGGCACCGGGATATCCTCGGTCTTCGCCGTCGCGTCGATGCCCGTGGCCACCACGCTCACCCGCATCAGCCCCTGCATGTCCGGGTCCAGCGTCGAGCCGACGATGATGTTCGCATCCGGGTCCACTTCCTCGCGGATCCGGTTCGCCGCCTCGTCCAGTTCGA
>JAGRMS010000389.1 GCA_020441135.1 Pseudooceanicola sp. | reverse complement strand
AACGTGATGGCCGGCCCCCGCCGCAACTGGCGCTTCATCCCCGATCCCGCCTCCGCCTTCATCCTCGAACGCGACGCGTGATTGGGGGCAACGTTGGGTGAGCGGGGACCTGAGCAGATTCGTGGCAAATGGTGTTTGCGGCATATTCGACTGGCGGCACGAACCCCATGACCCAATTGACCTGGGTGGCATCGGGTGGAGACGGTGAAATCTGAACATGGGGTGTTCCGACGGCATCCTCTCTCGTAATATCTGATGTCGCCAGTCTTGCGGGGTAGCGGCGGGCGACGATGCTACCCCGCGTAGCCGGCGAAGGGATCACTACCCGATGTCGAAGGATCCCAGGAGACCGGGGGACGAGGCCTTGCCCAGCGCGGTGGCCCGGAAATGTGACCAGGGACCGACAGGGCGACCACTCGCAAATAGTGCACGTGCGCGCGCGATGGACTGATTCCGACCTCGCCAAAATGCGATCACGACTTTGTGAATAGAACCGATAGAGTCGCGGATTCCATCGGTCCGATGTCCGAGGCATGCCCGCTCCGAAGATCACATACGCGTCTCTGTCTAATGCCCTGAAGGCCGCTGCCGATGCAGGGTTGATTGTCACGGGTATCACCCTGCAACCTGATGGAAAGGTGCACCTGAGCTGCCCGGAAGGCGCGGGCGAAGGTGTTGCGCAGGGCCTTGACGCTGTTCGTGAGCCGGGCGCTCCCATGACCTACGATGTGGCAAGTTGATGAAATACGACTATGATGGACTTCTCCGGGACAAGACCGCAGCCGGCTCGATCCGATGGCGGGTCCGTGTCGAGGGGTTTCCGAACCGGAAGATCCGGATCCCGATGGGGCCGGGCGAACCCGGTTTCGACAACCACTACCACGCGGCGAGGGCCGGCGAAAAAATCGAGACGGTCCGGCCTGTCCTGGCCAAGAAAGGCACGTTGGACAAACTGTGTGACGACTACATCGAGTCGATGAAGGTGCAGGTCAAGGCAGGAAACCTCTCCCAGCTGACGCTCTCGAGCCGGACGACCGGGCTCAGGCAGGCGTGCAATGCGCTGACGCAGAGAGGGTTCCGCTTCGGGTCGCTCGACGCCGATCTGCCGAAGAAGGCGTTCGTCGAAATTCGCGACTCTTTCAAGGAACGCACGGGCGCGGGAGCGACTTGTCTCAAGGCGCTTCGGGCCGCCTACAAATGGCGCCAGGAGGCTGAAGAGCTCGAACACAGGAGCCCGGTCTTCGACGTGAAGTCAAAGCACCGCGCGAAGGGCGGAGCGACCCCGTGGTCGGCGGATGATGTCGAGAAGTTCCTGACCAGGCACGGCCCCGGAACCATGGCGCGTCTCTGGTTCGCCCTTGCGTATGGGACACACGGCCGGATCGGCGACATGCACACCCTGGGCCCCAAGAACGAGGCCGTTCGCGATGGTGTGCGACATCTGGAATGGCAACCTTCCAAAAAGGGCTCGGCGTTCGTGTCGCTTCCGATAAAGAGGATTCTGGCCGAGGAACTGGAGAATCATGATCAGCGAGACACCTACCTTGTCACCGAATACGGGTGGGCATTCGCATCGCCGGGATCGCTCGACAACCGGGTCCGAAAATGGATCATCGAAGCCGGGCTCTGCGTCGATGCGACCGACGACGACGGGAATCTGATCTACACCGACAAGGAGAAGACGAAGGTCAAGAAACTGGCGACACGGTCGCAGCACGGAATCCGGAAGGGTGTGGCAGAATACATGGCCGGCAGCGGCGCGACCGAATACGAACTGATGTCGTCCTTCGGCTGGACCGACGCCAGGACCGCGCGCATCTACACCGAGAAGTTCAAGCGCATTGGCGCAGCAGCGGCCGCTTCCGCCCGGCTCGCGAATGCCCAGAGTGGACCACGGGCCACAAAACGTGGTCCACATGCATCCAAAGATGCCAATAAAAACAGTGGTTTGCTGGATGGTTGGCAGCCCGTAGGGGAATCGAACCCCTCTTTCCAGGTTGAAAACCTGGCGTCCTAACCGATAGACGAACGGGCCACGCGGGTGAGCGGTGTGTAATCACGGACGGGGCAGGGTGCAAGAGGAAAAAGCGCCTTTGTCAGGGGGCCGGGCAAGCGCCCGCGGATCGCGGCGGCTGGCGAAGAATTCCGCTTGCCGGACCGGGGGATGCCGGGTTCAACTGACGTGGCGGCAAGCCGCCGCGGTCCGGTTGAAAAGGAAGCCACATGTTCGGCAGCGACGAGATCAAGGCATTGGAACGGCGCATGGGTCAGGCCGAGAAGGCGATCGGCGATGTCGCCAAGGGGGTCACCGACCTGGCCAATGCGGCCAAGGATCTGGGCAAGCGGATCGACGATCACAAGGAGCATTGCCGCCAGTTCTTCGCCGGCTACAACAAGGATTTCGACCGCTACGACGATCTGTTCAAGGAGATCCAGAAGGCGATCAAGGGCTATGGCGGCCGGATCAACTATCTCGAGGCGCAGGTCAAGAAGCTGTCGAAGTGAGCGGGCTCAGTCCGGCACCGCGGCAGCGTCGTCGAGGCGCAGCTGCACCTGGCGCCGCCCGCCCCAGCTGTTGATCTCGAGCCGTCCGGCAAAGTGGAACCGGGCGCCGCCGTGACCGGCGAGCGCGCGGCCCATCGGTGCGTCCCAGGCGTTGAAGGCGATGGCGTCGAGCCGGCTGCCCAGCCCGTCGGTCAGCGCCAGCTTCAGATGGTTCTCGCCCACCTTGCGGGCATGGGCGACGCGCAGATCCGGCAGGGCATAGCGCGGGGCAGGGGCCCCGGCGCCATAGGGGCCGGCCAGGTCGATCTGCTCGATCAGCTCGGGCGTGGCGGCGCCGCGCATCAGCAGCCCGTCGAGCGCAAGGGCAGGCGGGCCGCCGGCCCCGGCGCCCTGGCGGGCGAGCAGGTCCGACAGGCGCTGCATGGCGGGTTCGATCTGCGCTTCGGCGATGGTCAGCCCGGCGGCCATGCGGTGCCCGCCGCCCTTCAGCGCCAGCCCCTCGGCGGCGAGGCGCTGAATGGCGGCGCCCAGATCGACGCCCGAGACCGACCGGCCCGAGCCCTTGCCGATGCCGTCCTCGATGCCGATCACCACGGCGGGGCGGTCGGCGGCCTCTTTCATGCGCGCGGCGACGATGCCGACGACGCCCGGATGCCAGCCCCTGCCCGCGGCCCAGACCAGCGGCGCATCCAGCCCCCGCGCCTCGGCCTGGTCCAGCGCGGCGAGGCGCACCGCCTCCTCGATGGCGCGGCGTTCGCCGTTCAGCCGGTCGAGCTCGGCAGCCAGCGCCTGCGCTTCGGATTCGGAGACGGTGGAGAGCAGCCGCGCGCCCAGATCGGCGCGGCCGATCCGGCCTCCGGCATTGACGCGCGGGCCCAGCATGAAGCCCAGGTGATAGGGCGTCGGCGCGGTGTCGAGCCTTGCGACATCGGCCAGCGCCACCAGCCCGGGGCGTTCGCGCCGGGTCATCACCACCAGCCCCTGCCGCACCAGCGCCCGGTTGACCCCGACCAGAGGCGCCACATCCGCCACCGTCGCCAAAGCGACCAGATCGAGCAGCGCCATCAGATCGGGCCCCGTCGCCGCCCCCGCCTCGCGCAGCTGGCGGCGGGCCTCGACCAGCATCAGAAAGACCACACCGGCGGCGCAGAGATGCCCCAGGCTGCCATCCTCGTCCTGCCGGTTCGGGTTCACCACGGCCAGCGCCGGGGGCAGGGTCTCGC
>JAGRMS010000388.1 GCA_020441135.1 Pseudooceanicola sp. | reverse complement strand
AAGTGAACGTCGAAGCCGGTTTCGGTGCGGCAGAAGTCCAGACGTCCAACCTGGGTTCGGTGCTGCGAAACTAGCCTTTCATTGGTTCCATCCTCTCAATTCGATGTCCTCGCCGTTGGTTTCGACGTATCGGCGGCGTTTGGTGCCTTGCTTGCGCGGGGCGGTACGATCGGTCTTGCCCGCGGCCTGCGGCGCTTCGGGGTCGGGCGTGTCGTCTTCGTCCGCCGGTGCGTTCGCCCGGCGCTGCTCAGCCTTCCAGAACGAAACAGGCGTCCCCGAACCATTCCGCCGCCCTGTCGATGTGGTCGCCATAAGCTCTGATCCGCCAGTGGTTGCCCTTCGAAGGATAAAGTCCGCCCGCGTTGTAGGCGGCGGCGACCAGAAGCGGATCGTCGCCGGTTTTCGCCATGTTGTGGCGAATATAGGCGGCGCCGACGTCGATGCAGACCTCCGGCAGGTAAAGCCCGAGACTGGCCGGCGGTTTGGAAGGGCGGTTCTTGAAGAACGGGAACATCGCGTCCTTGTCATGGCCCAGGGAATAACGGTCGTTCATCCACCTCGCGGTATCGGACATGACCTGCATCGGCCCGGCGCTGTAGTCGCCCGCCTCCTTGCCATCGTAATCCGGATTGCCGGTGGCGCCGACCACAAAACCCTGCTCCCAGCGGAAGGTGCGTGGGCCGGTGAAACCGTCCTTGCGATAGAGTGCGGTCTCGGTGGCGATCGTCATCACGATCAGCGGCCGGGAAACGCCATGCCTGGCCGAGGCCGCGCGAATGGCATCGCCATGCCGGGCGATGACCTCCTGCACGGTAATCGGGGCGCCTGCCGTTCTCCAAAGCTTCAGCTGCCCCAGGTGGTCGCGCGTATAGACTCCCTTCTCGTCATAGGCCCAGGCATCCCCGCCGAACTTCGAGTGCCAGCCCTGCGATCCGCCCGCGGTTGCGGGTGTCGACGCCGCCGCCAAGGCAAGCGCGGGACGCGGCGTATCGTCGGGAAACGGCGGTGCCCCGCCGCCGACCCATCCCGAAATGGCCATCACCAGATTGCCCGACCAGCTTTCGTCTCCGCCTTCGGGGTAGTCGCCGTTCATCAGCTGCGTCAGCGAGTGGTCGGGCAACTGCACATGGGACAGTTCGGATGTCAGCGGCTCCAGGCCGCATTCCCGTGCAATGGCCTGGAAACGTTCCCAATGCGCCCGCTGCGTGGGATTGCCCGTCTCCCAGGTCGGCTTTCCGTTCTCGTACCGGACGAAATCCGCGGCCAACCCATACTGGTGGTACGACTGCCATGCATTCGCATTCGTTACCCTGTCGCCCGCGGTCGTCCGGCCCTTGGCATAGAGATGGGCCTGTCGCTCGGGCGTGCGGAATCCTTCGAACATCTTCATCGGGATGGTTTCGGCATCGAGCCGCTCCTGCACCGCTGCAACCATGGCGCGCACCGCGGGATGCAGGTGCCCGGGGTCCACGTCACGCCGGGTCGGGTCCACCGGCGCGACGGCATGCACCACGGGTACCGCGGGATGCGTCGACGATGCAAAAGTGGCGCCGGCGGCAGACGGATTGGCATCGATGACGCAGGTGGCGGTGAAATTGCCACCCGGCTCGGCTTTGGTGCGCAGCGTTCCGCTATCGTTTTCGCAACCGCGCTTCAGGCTCGGAACGATTTCGGCGCTTGCGTTGATCATGGACCAAAGGACTTTCTCAGTCATATCGCTCTCCTATTTCTTCAGCATTTGGGAAATTTGCGCATTGCCGGCCGCGTTCTTGCCGTCGGTGATGGTGCCGTAAGCCGAGGTTGTCGCCGTCGCGCCGGGATAAACCCTGAGGTTCCCCGCGCGGGCAAGGGCCAGGTAGGCTTCGGCATTGCTGATTGACTGTGACACGTACATTATCAGCGCGTTGTTGACGGCTCTTTCACCAGGATCGTTGCTGATCGCGAACTGCGGCGCACTCAGGATCGCTTCGGCCACCTTCGGGTCGTCCCTAGCCGCGTTTGCGGCCTTGCCCGAGGCAAATGCCGTTTTGATCTCGATCTTGTCGCTGAACGGTCCCTTTTCCCCCGCGGTGCGGCGCATGTCGTAGCGTGACGCCATGTCGACCGCCTCTCCGTCCGCCTTGCCGTCCGCCGTCCTGCCCTTGGCCGGGACAAAACCGACGACGCGGCGCTGGAACCCGGTATTCACCTCAAGCGGCGCACCCTCGGCCGGGTCCGACCGGATGGCGATGTTGAGGCCCGAGCGGTCGCCGTAGACCAGCGCGCGGTCGCATCCCGCGCTGGTCGCCATAGCCACTGCCATGATCGCAAAATATGGTCGCATCTTGGTTTTTCCCCAAATTGTCAGGCTATTTCTGGTCGCAGGCGAAACTCTTGGGGTCCGCTTTGCCGACCGCCACGTCTCCGGTCACGGTGACATCGGAGTATCGGTTCAGGTGGATTCCATCGATCTCGAGCGCCGTGCAGTTGAACAGGGCCATGACGTTCTTTTCGCCATTCGGGCCGGCGTCGACGGTCTTCGGGATCACCGTCGCAAAATCGCGGTCGTAGCCGATGACCAGTTGTCCCTGCTGTCGTCCTTGATCCACCGAAGCATTGATGCCCAGGACCGTCTGATGCGCGATATAGAGGTTTCGCGCGTCACAGGCGGGCAGCACCGTCATCGGGATCAGCAATAGTCCGGTCAGATGTCGCATTCATGGGCTCCTTTTCGTCATGGCACAGAGGATTGGGGCGCTGGATGAGGCGCATTCGTTCGGGGGCGTCGGGCTCGAACCGGAGCGCGCGGTAGCCGCCTTCCGATCCGGTGGGCGGGTAGACACGGAAGCGTTCCTTCAGACCGAGCGTGATGGCCTGCTCGTCCCGCCCGGCCGCAATCTGGACACCCACGATCCGGCTGAATGACAGCAGCGGCGGGCCAGCCTTCTGGCCTCCCGATGCGGCGCAGGGCGCGACATGAACCGTCTGCAGCATGAACGAGCCCAACGTCAGGCTGACATTGCCGTAACGCGCGTCCAGGTGCAGACCGGCGGCCTGGCTGCGCCGGAGCAACGCCTCGCCCGACCGCACGACTTGGGATCGCCCCGTTCCGAAATCGTTGACCGAGCATCCGGGCAAGGACACCGTGGCGACGACCCCGAAAAGGATCGGCCCGAACCGGGCAGACCGCCACGGTCGCGCAGCCAGCCCGCGAGGCCGGGCCGGCAGAAACTGGCGTATCTCACTGGCCACCGGCAATCCGGATCGCGGCCATCTCGCGATCGAACGCCTCGCTGGCCGCCAGCGCCAGGAACTTCACCCAGTTGGACTTGTCCGAGAACCCGCCAAGACCAAGATCCTGACGCATCCGCCGCTCCGCCTGTTCGGTTTCGGGGCCGTAGACGCCGTCGATGCCGACCGGAATGTCGTAGAGCAGCTGGATCGCGTTCTGCAGGAACAGAACCCGGCTTTTCGAATACCGGACGAACTTGACGCTGTCGCCGTTGTCGAAGTGGAGATGATTCTCGTGATCGCTGTTGTAGAGGTAGGTCAGGATCGTTCCGAAATGCTGGCGCAGGGTCGCCTCGACACCCAGGTAAAAATACGGACGCTCGGGAAACGTATCCGCGACCCAGATGTCTCCATCGTCGAAAACCAGCCCGTCGAGGTCGAAGGCGCGATTGCGGTGGTGATAGCTGGGCCCGGTGCCGGCGCGTCCGATACCGCCGGAAAGGATGGCCTTGACAGCGCCGAAGCCTGCATCGCGGATGTTGTCGAGCAGTTTCCGAAAGGCCGTTTCGACTTCCACCGAAAAATCGGTGTCGATATAGGGGCGCATTACGAAACCGGTCTTGCCGTAGTTGGAGGCCGGTTTCCGGTCGTAAAGCAGGGGTAGGCCGGCAATATTGTCAATCCTTTTGAGGGTCATCGCTTGCTCCGCTTGCCTGGCGCACTCGGGCGCCGTTCCGGATTGCGTTTTCACGAAAAGACCGCGGCGCAGGATTTCCGGGCGCCATTGCCGTTACCCTTGATTTCCTGGCAAACTGGTCTTCCTGTCGTTGCCACCGCAAACCGTTACCGCAACGTTAACAATTCGACGTAATTTGATCGTGATTGGTCCGTTATGCCCTGTGGCGGCAGCAGAAGCGCGCGCGGCCTTGTGCGCGGGCGCGCCGTCATCGCCGGACGCGCGCGCCCGTTTTAAATCCGGAAACACTGGAGAGCGTGGAAATACCGGCTTCCGTCACGAAGCCGTTCCATGGCCGGGCGGTATCAGCCCCTTGGTATCGCGCTGTCCGGGTCCGTGCGGACGAGATATTCCCAGCAGAACAGGTTCACTGTGGCGACCGGAATGTAGCCATATCCCGGCGCCAATGCCCGCGGCATCTTGCCCGTGCCGGTGGCCTCCCAGCCAAATCGCGGCCTGCCGACGCTGTTGCGGATCAGGAACCAGCCCTCGGATGCCGAGTCCTTGGCCGGCACAAAGCCCACCAGACAGACGGTGTGACCCCGGGCAGCCTCGGCGCCTGCCAACCTGTCAGAGCTTGGATACCTGACCTTCCCGAACTGTCTTGCCTCCGGGCCAAACCACGCGTTCACTCCGCCGTTCGAGACGATCGCGAAGGCAGCGACGACTGGCAAACCCTGCTTGAGCTTCGCCACGAAAAGGTCGGCGACCGTCCCGTTCAGAGGCGTCTTCCAGCGGATGTCCAGCTGGCTTGTAACAGGCGCGTCAATCTCGACGATGTTATGCGTGATCTCGCGCGCCTCCAGCCGCCGTTGCGCAGCATCGTTATCGGCTTCAAAGGGCCGGTTCTTGACGACGAACCCGGCCTTCAGCCGATCCTTGCGATAAGGCATGAGCTCCCGGCGACACAACCCGATGTCCGTCAAGGCCCGCGCGGCCTGCGCAAGAAAGGTGGTGCCCGTTCGATCCTGAAAACTTGTGCTTTTCGCGTTCGCCTGCAAACCGACCCAATCCGGTGGAATCGCGCGCATCGCGGCGTAGAGATGCTCTTCCGAGAAAAGCTGGAACGGCTTGTGCCCGTCTCGTTTGCTGCGGACAAGTTCTTCGGCGGCCACGACAGCAAAGGCATTGCAGGTTCCCCTGGGGCCCTGGTCGCGGATCATCCATCCGGACTTCGTGTCCAGCAGGTTCTCGACAAGGTTCGAGTCCTTGTCGCTGTAGTCGAGAACGGAAACGCTGCCGCCTTCGCGCTCGGCCCGAAGGACGGCGTCGACCGACCAGCCCGGCGGCGGCGCCGCGCCGCCAACAAATCTGCCCTGGAACATCGCTGGGTTTCCTCGCCCCTTTCGGGATCAACGCAGGTTGGAAGACAATTCGATCGCGCAACCGTCCATAAGGAGACGAACGAAGTCCAGCGCGCCCAGCTTGTCCGCGAGAGCGTCACCCAGCCGGTTTCCGGCCGCGGTGTCGCTGGCATAGTGCAGTCCCGCCCGCTCCCGATTGACGCCAATGCGCGTTGCCAGAGCCGCCAGCGCGTTCTGGTAAACGGCGGCGGCCGTCCCGGCGACTGCATCGGACAGCAGCTTCGAGACGGTCCGACTTTGCGTCGCGTGATTGCTGGGGTAGGACGGATGCGACGGCGTCGGCAGAAAGGGAAACAGGCCGGGCAGAACCTGTGCCGGCCGGGGACGGTGCAGCTCCAGCTTGTAATACATGCCGACCATGCCGGCGACCGCGATGCTCAGCGCAATCAGACGCGCAGTACACGGATGCGAGCGCGGGTTGATGGACAGAAGGTTGTAGAAATAGTGATCGAAGACCACCGACTGGTCGGTGATCTCTGACAGGAAATACTGCAGGTTGACCTCCCGGGGCTCCAGCATCTCCTTGAAGTCCTCATCGCTGGGCGGGCCCCAGTTGCCAACCGCAACTTCAAGGGCGCGGTCAGCCGGGTCGATCGCCCTGAAAACCCGAGCAATCTGTGCAAGCGCCCAGAGATCGGGATGGATGTCGGCATCGTCATAAATCTTCGCCGAAACGATCTGGTCCGGCTCCGTCCCGAACAGGGTGTCGGTCGCCGGAACCACCGTCCCCGCCCCGGGGCCTAACCCCGAAAGGGAACCACCATGCGACCCGCCATGCGATCCCCCGTGCGACCCGCCGTGCGACCCGCCGTGTCCAAATCCGAAAATGAGCATTCCTGAGTCCTCCTGACAATTCCCTTCAAATAACTGTCCGCGCGTCACGCCTGCGTGATCTGATCGTTATTCGGTCAGGCCGGCAACCCGGCACTGTGCAGCCGATCGCAGAATTGACGTCGTACCGTGTCAGACCGGAAGCCCTGCCAGGAAAAGTAATCATTCAGCGAGAAATCGGGCTCGATCCGCTGGTGGCGCGATAACAGAGGTTGTGCTTCGTCCATCCGGTTCGATGCTTCCAGCGCGGCGATCGTGACACGGATGTTCGAGCCATAGCTGGGTGCCCGCTCGAAACTGGACAATCCGAGCTGCGCGGCCCGGTCAAACTCGCCCGCCGAATAATAGGCCAGGCTAAGGAAATGCTCGTTCCGAAAGGCAAAGGGGTCCAGTGGAGAAAGTCGTATCGCCCGTTCGCCAAGCTGAATGGCACGCTCGGCCTCGCCGGTATATGCGAGGGTCGGAACCGACCAGACAAGGGTCTCGGAATCGTTGGGGCACAATTCGCGCGCAGTATCGAGATTCTCGAGCGCCCGGTCATATTCGCGCTCGAAGATCATCCGGCTATGGCCCCACAGTGCCAATGCGCGCCCGTCGTCAGGCGCCAGCGCAATTGCGCGTCCCAGATGCGTGTTGATCGCCCGCCGATCCGCAGCGACATCCGTCGACCAGCCTTGCCAGACGGAAATCATGTACCACTCCGAAATCAGGGCGTGGGCCGGCGCGAAATAGGGGCCCTTGGCCACGGCGCGTCTGAGAAGTTCGCCGGCTTCGTTGAACGGCGCCCTGGCGAGATGAAACATCATGTCCTTCGCCCTCAGGACGAGGTGGAACGGCTCGAGCCTGGTTTCGGGCGCCGCGGAGGTGCGCAACAGCTCCGCGGCATTGATCGAAGGCGAGACCGCGCGCACGATCTCCTGTGCGAGCGGTGTCCTGATGCGGAAGATGTCATCGACCGGGCAGGTAAAGGTTCTGGCCCAGATCAGGTGATTGTCCGAGGTCCGCGCGACCTGCACCGAAATCGAAGCCTCGCCGCCCTGCGACCGGATATTGCCATCGACGACATAGGAGACGTTCAACTCCCGCCCCACGGTTGACGGCTCCGTCACCGCCCCCAGGTACCGGCGCGTCGTATTGCTGGAGATTGCGGCCGGGGCCCGCAGGGTGGTGAGTTCGCAGGTGATCTGATCAAGCAGGCCAAGCAGTACATAATCCGGCAGCACGTCCGGACCCAGGTTGCGGAACGGCAGCACCGCGACCGCGGTTTCCGCAGGTGTGGACACGGCCGCGGCCGGCCGGATGGTCGGCGACTCCTGCGACAGCTTGATGCGAACGGCCAGGTCTTGTGTCTCGAGCGATGGTTCGGCATCCATCGCCGCTTCCAGCCGGGCGAAAAACTCGTCGTATATCCGCAAGGACGCGACCGAGTTATTCAGCCGCGCATGCAACGTCATCCGCGCGCGTATCGCTTCTTCGTCGAATTCGTCAATCAGCCCCGCAATTTCTGCGGCTTGAATCCTGATTTCACTACTTTGCTCATCATCGCGAAATATGAAATAGAGGCGCCCCAAAGTCCTGCGAATGAGCTGCCCTCGAACATTGCGCGACCAGTCCCTGAAACCCTCGCCGATATCCTCGAACTCGGAAAGCGCATCGCGAAGTCCGGAAAGCTGGTAGATTTCATCCTTATCCGCCCGGCCACGCTCCATCTTTTTCAGAACGTCTTCAATGCCAAGCTGGAAAAAACTGGCATCAAGCCCGATCGTGTCCTTGGATTGGATCAATACCCCGCGGCCGCTCAACTCTCTGTTGAGAATCGCGATGACCTGCCGCAAGGAAGTGCGCGCCTTCTGTCTGTCGAACGTTTCCCAAAGCAGACCGGAGAGCTTTTCCCTGCCGTGGAATTCTCCGCGCTCGAGCAGAAGATATGTCACCAGAGCCTTGGCCTTGTGAGAGGACAACTCCAGTCGAACACCCTGTCTCCTCAGCTCCCACTGCGGAGTGAGTTCCAAGCGGAATCTGGGTTCATTTTCCAAGCTTCACACCGGCAGAAGGCTCGATTGCCTTACAGATAATATGAGGCTTTTCCAGCCTGTCCATCACAAACTGGCACCCGTATTGGCGGCGCGCGCCGGGTTCGACTGATGTGGTTGCACATGGAAACACGCCTGCCACACCCGGCCTCGGAATGCGCTGTCGTGCGCGATCGCCCCCGGCAGCACCCTGGCGAAGAGGCAGAGCGACCCAACGTCTGGCAGGCTTCCGGTTGATTCATGTCATTCCATCGACCAGAATCGGTCCGAACAATAAAATCTGGAGACAGCGCCGCTTCAGTGACGCGATCTCGCGCTTCATCCCGGGATAATATTCCACCGATCCCGAAAGCATTTCGGACGACGGACACTCGAACCGCAAATAAAATCGCCGGATGATTTGGCGAACGCGATAGAAATCAGGATACCATCTGCCGTTCGGTTTCGAGAACCCGGCCACCTCCGGAAAGGCCCTGAAAAGGAATCCGAACGACATCGCCCGGTTTCGGACAAGCGCAAGTCGTTCTTATGCAGCGCCGCCGATGGATTTTGGTCCTGCGCAGCAAGTTCGAAGTGAAATTCCAGAGTCGCCGTTCAAATTCCACGAAGTCGATTTTCCGAGCCGGTTTGGTGTATTTCTTTTGGACTATCTGGACAGGTGAGATTGCCAAACAGCCTGCATGCCGACATCTCGGCGCCTGCCGGTTGTCACAAAACGATCCGCTTTCGCGCTCCAACCGTCTTTCTCGGTGGTTCAAAACCGTCACGCCGGATGGTTTGTCTCCAATCTCTTTGTGAACCATCGCGATGAAACACAGGCGCCCCCATGCTTCGCACCACGACAGGCCGATCGCTTCGCCCGGATGGTTCGCGGTCGGACGTTCAACGGTGACAACCAACACGCTCCAGCGGCCGTCACTGGTAACGAGTTCGAAGTGCCAGGTTTGCCGGTCAGCGAAACGATGCTTGCCGACAGGGCAGAAGCGGCCGGTCTGGTGGACGCGTCAGAGAAAGAACCCGAGACCCTGAGGAAGCTCCCGATCGCATCGGGGCGCTTTTCATCGACGAAGGCCCGTGCCCCTCCGACGTGGAGGCGAAGGTGAGGCGAAGGCAGAACAATTCGGACAGGATCGTGTACAGCCGGGACCGCAGCTGCGCCCGGCGCCAGGCGAACCCAGGCCGCGTGCGCGGGCATTTTGCACAGCCCAGGCCTTTTCGCTGCGCGGGACCGACAGAATATTTTGCTTGTTTAGACACTATTGTGGTCATAGTGTCCAAATACTGGATCAAATTTGACATTGCCGGTGTGGGAGGGACATCATGAAAGCCGCCGTCTTGCGGGCGTACAACGAGCCTTTGAGCATCGAGACGCTGGATCTTATGCCCCCGAGGACGGGCGAAGTCCGGGTCCGATACGCGGCAAGCGGCGTCTGCCATAGCGACATGACCCGAATCGAGGGCAAGCGCCCCTCGGCGCTGCCCATCGTGCTGGGACACGAGGCGTCGGCCTATGTCGAGGAGGTCGGTCCGGGGGTCGACGACCTGGTTCCCGGCGACCGCGTGGTGATGTCCTTCCTCTATGACTGCGGGCGCTGCTACTACTGCCGCTCGGGCCATCCGAACCTCTGCGAGGTGGGGATCGGCATGCTGCGCGGCGGCAAGCTGGCGGACGGCACGACGCGGTTCCGCAAGGGCGACGAGGAAATTCACCACATGACCGTTTCGTCCTTCGCCGAGCAGTCGGTGGTTCCGGCGCGCTGCGCGACGAAGATTCCGGACGAGGTGCCGATGGACGTGGCCGCGCTGATCGGCTGCGGCGTGCTGACCGGCAGCGGCGCGGTGTTCAACGCGGCGATGGTGCGCCCCGGCGACAGCCTGCTGGTGGTCGGCGCGGGGGGCGTCGGGCTGAACGCGGTGCAGGCCGCGGCCATCTCGGGCGCGCGGGTGATCCTCGTTTCCGACCTGAACGAGGACAAGCTGGCGATGGCGCGCGACTTTGGCGCGACCCATACCGTCAATCCATCGCAGACCGATCCGGTCGCCCTGGCGAAAGAGCTGACCGGCGGACGCGGCGTCGATTTCGCCATCGAGGCGCTGGGCAACAAGCACACCATCCGCCAGTGCTATGACGCCATCCGGCCGGCCGGAAAGGCCATCGTTCTGGGCGCGGCCGAGGCGGATTCCTGCTGCGAAATCCCGTCGTTGACCCTGCCGTTCACGGAAAAGGTGCTGACCGGGTCGATGTATGGCAGCGCCCGTCCGCGCCTGGACGTGGAGCGGCTGGTGAACCTCTACCTCGACAGGAAGCTGCGGCTGGATGAACTGATAAGCAAGAGCTACAGGCTGGACCAGATCAACGAGGCGTTCCACGACCTGCACGGCGGCAAGCTGGCGCGGGGGTTGATCCGTTATGAGTGACGCCGCGACGGCCGGGCGCACCGCGCTGACGCAGGGCATCCGGCGGGTGGAGGCATCGCTGAACCGCGTGCTGGCCGCCCTTGCCGTCCTGCTGTTCGCGACCTCGACGGCGCTGGCCTTTGCCAGTGTCGTCATGCGCTATGCCTTCGGCAGTTCCTACGCCATCGTCGAGGAACTGTGCCGGTTCACCATCGTCTATGCGGTGCTGCTGTATTTCGGGCCGCTGATCACGCGGAACGCGCACCTGCGGATGACCATCCTGACCGATGCCCTGAAGGGGCGCGCGGCGCGGGTGACGGATACGCTGATGACCGCGGTGATGCTGCTGCTGATCGGCGCGCTGTTCTACGCCTCGATCCGGTGGGAGATGGGCCTGGTCTCGATGGGCGTCACCACGATGTCGGGCGAGATGAAGGCCTGGGTGCCGTCGGCGGCGCTGCCCGTCGGCCTGGCGCTGGGTGTGATCTATACCCTGTTCCGGCTGGTCTATGTGCTGACCGACGATCTGCCCGATACGCTGGGAGCGGCGGCATGATCTCCTTCGGAATTGCCGCCTTCTTCCTTCTCATGGTGATCGGCACGCCGATCTGGGCGGCCATGCTGTTGTCCGGCGCGGTCATCATCCTGGACATGGGCCTGCCGATGCAGGCTGTCGTGTCCAACATGTACATCGCCATAGACAGCTGGCTGCTGCTGGCGGTGCCGTTCTTCCTGCTGGCCGGGAACATGATGACCGACCTCGGGCTGGCCGGGCGGCTGTTCCGCTTCATCGAGAACCTGCTGGGCCACCTGCGCGGCGGTCTGCCGGCCACCGGGGTCGTGACCTGCGCCATCTTCGGGGCGCTGTCGGGTTCGTCGACGGCGACGGTGGTGGCGGTGGGGTCGATGTTGCTGCCCTACATGATGCGCGCGGGCTACGATCGGCGCGATGCTCTGGGGGTGATCGCGGTGTCGGGGACGCTCGGCCAGATGATCCCGCCCTCGGTCTACATGATCCTCTTCGCCACCATCGCGCAGCTGGACGTGTCGAAGCTGTTCCTGGCGGGCATCCTGCCGGGGCTGGTGATCACCGTTCTGCTGGTGGCCACCGCCGTGGGGCTGAGCTGGTACGGCAAGCAGGAGCTGCGGCCGCGCGCCTCGGGTCAGGCGATCTGGAACAGCTTCCTGGCCGCCCTGCCCGCGCTCGCCATGCCGGGCATCGTGCTCGGCGGCATCTACAGCGGCGTCTTCACCCCGACCGAGGCCGCCGCCATCGCGGTCGGCTATGTGCTGGTGATGAGCGCGATCTTCGAGTGGAAGACCTTCACCTTCCGCCGGATCGTCGCCTGTTTCGAAGGGGCCGTGGTCACGACCACGATCATCTTCATCATCCTCGGCGGCGCGACGATCTTCGCCAATGCCCTGACCTTCGCCAACATTCCCCAGACCTTCACCGCCTTCATGACCTCGCTGCCGGTCAGCGAGCACCTGGCGATGGGGATGATCCTGCTGCTGTTCATCACCCTCGGCACCGTGCTGGACCCGGTGCCGATCCTCTACATCACCATTCCCATCGTCTACCCGGTGGTGCTGGCGCTCGGCTACGACCCGACGCATTTCGCCATCCTGACCATCGCCTGCATGATGATCGCCCAGGTGACGCCGCCCGTCGGCATGAGCCTGTTCGCGCTGAGCGGCTACTTCAACGTGCCGATTGGCGTGGTGATGCGGGGCTCGCTGCCCTACCTCGGCGCGCTGCTGCTGTCGCTGATCCTGCTCTGGCTCTGGACGGGGCTGTCCACCGTCTTCAACTGACCAACCCCATTCACGCACCCTTGCAAATCAACGGAGGATCCCGAATGCTGACGACCGTGATCAAGACCCTGAGCGGCACCGCCATCGCCGCCGCGATGGCACTTGCCCTGCCGCTGGCGGCACAGGCGAAGGAACTGCGTTTCGTCCACGCCTATCCGACGGCGGCGCAGCACCACCAGAACGTGACCTGGTACACCGAGGAAGTGACCAGGCGCACCAACGGCAGCGTGACCTTCCGCATCTTCCCCTCGGCGCAGCTGATGCCGATCAACCAGGAGCTGCCGGCCATCGCCTCGGGCCAGGTCTCGATGACCTATTCCATCGCGCCGATCGCGGCGAGCGTCGAGCCGCTGTGGGGCATCATGGACCTGCCCTTCCTGTTCGCGATCACGCCGGACGACACCAGCATCGGGCGCAAGTTCTTCAAGAGCGAGAACGGCGGCGGCATCCTGGCCAAGGCGATGGAGGCCCGCGGGTTCAAGCTGATCTCGATCGCGCCGACCGACTATGCCAGCTCGTTCTTCCTGACCGCGCCGAAGCTGGTGCAGACCATGGACGACGTGAAGGGCCTGAAGATCCGCGCGCCGGGGGGCAAGATCGCCCAGCTGGCGGGCGAGACCTACGGCTATTCCGCCATCGCCATCGCCGGGGCCGAGCTGGTGCCCGCGCTGACGCAGGGCGTGGTGGACGGGGGCATCCTGCCGCCGATCTATACCTATGACAACAAGCTGCCGATCAAGGGCATGACCGTGATGCCCTACAGCTGGCCGGGCACCACGCCGATCATCATGTCGCTGGCCGAGTTCAACGCGCTGACCCCGGAAGAGCAGGCGGTGATGATGGAGGTCGGCGCCGAACTGACCGACCGCGCGCTGGACATCGTCGAGCAGCGCACGCTGAAGGCTCTGGAGGATCTGAAGGCGGGCGGCACCGAGGTGCTGGTGTCCGACGATGCGGCGCTGGCGTCCTGGCGCGAGGCGGCCAGGCCGATCTGGGACGCCTTCGTGGCCGACAACGGCGAGCAGGCCAGGATCATGGTGGACGAGGCTATCGCGCTCGGCGCCAAATAGGCCGTTTGCCGCGCAAGGATGGGCCGTCCGGGACACCGGGCGGCCCTTTCCTTTTGGGCGGTCAGCCGAGGATGCCGCGGGCCCGCAGGGCGTCGATGCGCGGGGCCGCGATCCCCCAGCCCAGCAGCGCGTCCCGGCCCGCGCCCCTGGGCTGCGGCGGTGTCGGCAGGGCGAAAGGCGTTGCGGAAAAGCGCGGCGCGGCGGCGGGCTGCGGCAGGCCGCCGACGAGGATCGTCGCGCCACGGGCGGTCATGTGGGCGTCCCGCGCCGCCTCGTCGAAGTCGAGCACGGGGGCGGCGCAGGCGTCCGTCGCCGCGAAGAGCGCCGCCCAGTCGTCCCGGGGCCTTTCGGCGATGCGCCCGGCCAGCAGGGCGCGGGCGCGGGGCCAGTTGGCCGGGTCGGTCACATCGGGGAAGGTGTCGGGGTCCAGGCCCAGCCCAAGCAACAGCTGGCGGCGGAACTTGCCTTCGATAGGGGCGACGGCGAGATAGCGGCCATCGGCACAGATGTAGCTGTCGTACTGCGGCGCCCCGCCGTCCAGCAGGTTTTCGCCCCGCCCGCCGGAATGCAGCCCGGCGGCGCGCAGCCCGGCCAACGGCAAGGTCAGGGCGTTGACCCCATCGGCGATGGCCGCGTCGATCACCTGCCCCTGCCCGGTCCGCCGCGCTGACAGGATCGCGGCCAGCAGGCCGATCACCAGGAACAGGCTGCCCCCGGCGTAGTCGCCGAGCAGGTTGACCGGCGGGACCGGGGGCTGCCCGGGTCGGCCGATGGCGTTCAACACCCCGGTCAGGGCGAGGTAGGTCAGGTCGTGCCCGGCAGTCTGCGCGCGGGGCCCGTCCTGGCCCCAGCCCGTCACGCGGCCATAGGCCAGGCGCGGATTGCGGGCAAGGCAGGCGTCGGGGCCAAGCCCCAGACGCTCCATCACGCCGGGACGGAACCCTTCAAGCAGCCCGTCGGCCCCGGCGACGAGGTCCAGCACCAGCGCCGCTGCCTCGGGCGACTTGAGGTCGAGCGCAACCGAGGCGCGGCCACGGGCGGCAAAGTCGAAGGCGGGCGGGCGGGCGATGCCGATGTCCGCGGGGGCGATCCGGTCGATCCGGATCACCTCGGCCCCGAGGTCGGAGAGCAGGGTCGCGGCGAAGGGGCCGGGGCCGATGCCGACCAGCTCGACAAAGCGCAGGCCGGCCAGCGGGCCGCTCATGCCACGCCCATCCCGCCATCGCGCCAGCGGCGCGCCAAAACCTCGCGGTGTTCGGGCGCGGCGATGGCGATCATTCGGCGGACACGCTCGGACACCGGCTGGCCCCGCAGCTCCGCGACACCGTGTTCCGTCACGATGGTGTCGGCGTCGGCGCGGCTGCAAGTGACGAGTCCGACCTGCGGCACGATGCGGCTTTCGCCGCGTGCCGTGACGGAAGGCAGCGCGATGATCGACCGGCCGCCCGGCGAGGCCATGGCGCCACGGACGAAATCCACCTGCCCTCCGATGGCACCAAGGTAGCGGCCCGCGACGACCTCGGCCCCGACCTGGCCGGTCAGGTCGACCTCGAGCGCCGAGTTGATGGCGGTGAAGCGCGACAGGCGGGCAAGCACCGCCAGGGCGTGGGTGTGTTCGTGGCCTGCCAGCCGGATCGCCGGGTTGCGGTCGGCGAAATCGAACAGCCTGCGGCTGCCCAGCAGGACTCCGGCGACCGAGACGCCGGCGTCGATCTCCTTGCAGGCGTTGGTCACGACGCCGCTTTCGATCAGGTCGGCCAGACCGTCGGGCATGGCGCCCGAATGGAAGCCGAGGTCGCGGTGATCGCGAAAGGCGGCGCAGACGGCGGCGGGGATCGCGCCGACGCCGGTTTCCAGCACCGCGCGGTCTGGCACCAGCGCGGCCACCCGGGCGGCGATCCGGTGGGCCGTCTCGTCCGGTTCGGAGGTCTTCAGCTCGACAGGGCCGCACGTGGCGTGGACGACCGCCGCAACGGCCAGGTCCGCGACATCGCCGCCTTGCGTCATCGGCTGGGCGGGTTGCAATTCGGCGATCACGGCGCGGGCATGCCGGGCGGCCGACCAGACATAGTCACGGGCGTTGCCAAGGTTCCAGCCCGCCCCTCTTGCGGGCCGCAGCGGCATCAGCACCACCTCGGCGCGCAGCTGCCCGGACAGGATCTGGCCGTGCAGTTCGCTCAGGTGCAGCGGGAAGACGTCCAGCCGCCCGTCGCGCATCAGGCGCGAGGTCGCGCCAACGGCGCCATAACTTTCGACCTGCACGCTCTCGGGCAGCCCGCCGTCCAGCACCTCGCTGTAGGCAGGCCCGAGGAACAGCCGGAACGGCGGCAGCACGCCCGCGCGCGCCTCGTCCAGCAGGCGGTGCAGAAGCGTCGCGGGTTCCGCGGTGGCCTGCCCGGCCATGACCCGGTCGCCTTCGCGCAAGAGGGGGACGAAGGAGAAGTCTTCGACCCCGACGGCGTCCTGCGCTGTCGCCATCAGTAGGATTTCGGCAGGTCGAGCACGCGTTCGGCGATGAAGCTCAGCGCCAGTTGCGGGCTGATCGGCGCGATGCGCGGCACGATGACTTCGCGCAGGTAGCGTTCGACGTGGTATTCCTTGGCATAGCCAAAGCCGCCGTGGGTCATCACCGCCTGCTGGCAGGCATCGAAGCCGGCCTCGCC
>JAGRMS010000387.1 GCA_020441135.1 Pseudooceanicola sp. | reverse complement strand
TCAGGCTTTCGCCGATCAGGAAACAGCGGACGCCGTAGCGGGCCATGTCCGACAGGTCGGCGGGCGTGTTCAGGCCGCTTTCGCTGACGATGGTGCGGTCGGCCGGGACCAGCTTGGACAGCTTGCGGGTGGTGTCGAGCGAGGTGGCGAAGGTCTTGAGGTCGCGGTTGTTGATGCCGATGAGGTTGCTTTCGAGCGCGCTGGCGCGCTCAAGCTCCGCCTCGTCGTGAACCTCGATCAGCACGTCCATCTGCCAGTCCCGCGCGGCGGCTTCCAGTTCGGCGGCCTGGGCGTCGGAAACCGAGGCCATGATGATCAGGATGCAGTCGGCCCCCAGCGCGCGGGCCTCGGCGACCTGGTAGGGGTCGTAGAGGAAATCCTTGCGCAGGGCGGGCAGATCGCAGGCGGCGCGGGCCTCGGTCAGGTAGTGCTTGGCGCCCTGGAAACTGGGGGAGTCGGTCAGCACCGACAGGCAGGTCGCACCACCCGCCTCGTAGGCCTGCGCCAGCGCGGCGGGGTCGAAGTCGGCGCGGATCAACCCCTTGGAGGGGCTGGCCTTCTTGATCTCGGCAATCAGGCCGTAGCCTTCCTGCCGGGCGCGGTGCAGGGCCTTGGCGAAGGGGCGCACGGGATCGGCCTCGCGCGCTTCGGCCTCGACCGCTTCGAGGGGCTTCGCGGCCTTGTCGGCGGCGATTTCCTCTAGCTTGTAGGCCTTGATGCGGTCGAGGATGGTGTCGGTCATGATGTCTCCTGGTCGGCCCAGTTTATGGCGCTGTCGCCGCGGGCCTGCAACCACGCATTGACCTGGGAAAAGGGTCTGGAGCCGAAGAAGCCACGGTAGGCGGAAAGCGGCGAAGGGTGGGCGGTGGCGATGCGCAGGTGGCCGGGATGACGCATCCGCGCACCGAGTTTCCGGGCCGGGTTGCCCCAGAGGACCAGGGCGCGGGGGGATCGGTCCAGGCGGTCGAGCACCTGGTGGACCAGCTTGTGCCAGCCGAGATGCTTGTGACCCTGGGGGCGGCCTTGGGGCACGGTGAGGGCGGTGTTGAGCAGCAGGACGCCCTGACTGGCCCAGTCGGAGAGGTCGGTTCGCGTCCGCGTCACATCAAGATCGGCTTGCAGTTCGTTGAAGATGTTTCCAAGGCTGTCGAGTTTGCCGGGGAAGCCCCGCGGAATGGAAAAGGCAAGGCCGTCGGCCTTGCCGGGGGTGTGATAGGGATCCTGGCCGAGGATCAGGACGCGGGTGGCGTCGGGTTGGGAGCGTTCCAGGGCGGCGAAGATGCGGTCTGCCGGCGGGTATACCGGCTGCGGCTCGGCGGTCAGGGCCGCTTCGATGGCGGGCCAGTCCGAGGCGAAGAACGGCAGGTCGGCCCAGGCCCCGAGGCGGTTCATCCGGCTTGCGTGATCCGGGCCACTGCCGCCACCTTGTCGCGCGCGCGGCCGGAATCGATGCTTTCGCTGGCTTGCGCCACGCCTTCCCGCAAATCGCTCGCCTTGCCCGCGACCACCAGCGCGGCGGCGGCGTTCAGCAGCACGGCGTCGCGGTAGGCCGACGTCTGCCCGTCCAGGAGGGCGCGCAGGGCATCCGCGTTATACTCGGGGCTGCCGCCGACGATGGAGTCGAAAGGGTGAACCGGCAGGCCGGCCTCTTCGGGGTGCAGTTCCGTCTCGGTCACGGCTCCCCGGTCGAGTTTCGCGACCCAGGAGATGCCGGTGATGGTCAGCTCGTCGGTGCCGTCGCTGCCGTGGACGAGCCAGGCGGTTTCGGACCCGAGTTGGCCCAGCGTCTCGGCCATCGGGCGGATCAGGGCGCGGGAAAAGGCGCCGGTCAGCTGGCGCTTGACGCCTGCCGGATTGGTCAGCGGCCCAAGGATGTTGAAGATCGTGCGGGTGCCAAGCTCGGCCCGGACGGGGCCGACATGGGCCATCGCCGGGTGGTGCATGGGGGCCATCATGAAGCCGATCCCGGCTTGTTTGATCGCGCTTTCAACCACTTTCGGGCCGATCATCACCTTGAGTCCCAGCTGGGTCAGGGCATCCGCCGAGCCGGACTTGGAGCTGAGGTTGCGGTTGCCGTGCTTGGCCACGACGACCCCGGCACCGGCAACGACAAAGGCCGTCGCGGTCGAGATGTTGAGCGTGCC
>JAGRMS010000042.1:235-2531 GCA_020441135.1 Pseudooceanicola sp. | reverse complement strand
GACGGCCACCAGATGGCGCGGCAGGGGCGCGCGGGGGCGGCGCTGGCCGTCGCGGCGCTCGGGTCGTTCTTCGCGGGCACCGTCGGCACGCTGATCATCGCGCTGGCCGGGCCGCCGCTGGCGGCAATCGCCCTGCGCTTCGGCGCGGCGGAATACGCGGCGCTGGTCTTCGCGGCGCTGGTGACGACCGCGGCGATGACCCGTGGCGGCGCGATCAAGGGGATCGGCGTGGCGCTCCTGGGCATGGTGTTCGGTCTGGCTGGCACCGATGTCTCGACCGGGAGCTTCCGCTTCACGCTGGGCATTCTGGAACTTCGCGACGGGGTCGATTTCGCTGTGCTCGCGGTGGGCCTGTTCGCGGTGGCCGAGATCGTCGGCAATATCGGCGAGGGGCCACAGCCCTCGATCGCCACCAGCGCCATCGGGAGGATCTGGCCAAGCCGCGAGGATTTCCGACGCTCCTGGCCCGCCGTGCTGCGCGGCACCGGCATCGGCTCGCTGCTGGGCGTTCTGCCCGGCGCCGGGCTCGCGATGAGCTCGTTCTCGGCCTACATGATCGAGAAGAGCGTCTCGCGCCGGCCCTCCGAGTTCGGCAACGGCGCGGTCGAGGGCGTCGCCTCGCCGGAATCGGCCAACAACGCGGCCTCGCAGACGGCGTTCATTCCCACCCTGCTTCTGGCGGTGCCGGGCAGCCCGGTGATGGCGCTGATGCTGGGCGCCTTCATGATCCACGGCGTCACGCCGGGGCCGAGGATGATGGCCGACTATCCCGGGCTGTTCTGGGGCCTCGTGGTGTCGATGTGGGTCGGCAACCTGATGCTGGTGGTTCTGAACCTGCCGCTGATCGGGCTCTGGGTGAAACTGCTGAAGGTGCCGTACCACTGGCTCTACGTCTTCGTGCTGGCCTTCGCCTGCGTCGGGATCTACGGCGTCGGCTCGTCGCAGTTCGACGTGCTGTCACTCGTGTTCTTCGGCATCCTCGGCTACCTGCTGCGCGCGGCGAAGTGCAATCCGGCGCTGTTCATCCTGGGCTTCATCCTTGGCCCGATGTTCGAGGAGAACTTCCGCCGCGCGATGATGCTGTCGCGGGGCGATCCGCTGGTGTTCCTGACGCGTCCGGTCAGCCTGACCTTCATCCTGATCGGGGTGGCGGTGCTGCTGGCGACCACCACGTCGTTCGTGCGGCGCGGCCGGGCCGAGGCCGACGAGGACTGACGGGTAGTGGGTTGAGCCGCCGCCCCGCGATCCTATATCGTGGGGCGGCACCTTCTCTCACACGGTCGCGAACCCATGCAGCTCACCATTCCGCCGAAAGTCACCACCCGCGCGTTCAACAGGCTCGCCGAGATCAACGGAAGCTCGGGCGCGTCCAAGGCGCTGCGCGTCGCGGTCGAGGGTGGTGGATGTTCGGGGTTTCAGTACGCGATCAGTCTGGAAGACGCGCAGGCGCCCGACGATCTGGTGCTTGAGGGCGAAGGCCAGCGGGTGCTGGTCGATCCGGTGTCGCTGCCGTTTCTGGCGAACGCGACAATCGACTTTTCGGACGAGTTGATCGGCGCCCGCTTCGTGGTGGAAAATCCCAACGCCACAGCCTCATGCGGCTGCGGCACCTCGTTCTCGATCTGAGCCAGGCTCAGCGCGGGCGCCCCATGAAGGGCGCCCTTTCCGTCACTCGCGGTCCTTGTCCTCGACGCGCACCGGCAGTTCGGCGATGCGCTGCGTCTGCACGCCGGCCTTGGCGCCAGACGGCATCGGCAGGCTGACGGCCAGAGTGGTGGCCCCGGCCAGGAACGCGGCGGTGGAAATGCGAGCGATACTTTTCATCGGGTCTCTCCCTGTTCTCTAACTGAAAACGTGGGATGCCCCGAGGTCCGTCGCAATGCGCCTTCACAGGTCTGTGATCGCTAACACGGACCCCGCCTGCAACTCGTGTCGACCCGTTCGCAAGTTTATTTTTCTGCGTCCCAAGTCCAATGGCGGGCGGTTCCGGGCGGGTCATGGTGCGGCCGGGGTCGTCCAGGGCCCCGAACTTCAGGAGACCTTCCATGACATATCGCGCTTCGGCCAGCCTGGCGCTGGCCCTATGCCTTGCCGCCCTTCCGCTGGCGCCGGCGATGGCCGAAACCGCCAGCACGGTGCACATCACCGTCTGGGACAAGGGCGGCGACGCATTGGACCAGCTTGGGGACATTCCGCCGATGGGCATGGCGATGGGCGGCGCCCAGAGCGGCCAGACCATGGGTTTGAAGCTCGATACCGCCGAGGTGAAGGCCGGTGAGGTGACGCTTGAAGTCGA
>JAGRMS010000042.1:0-155 GCA_020441135.1 Pseudooceanicola sp. | reverse complement strand
CCGACGAGAACGCGGTGGACGAGGACGCGGCGGGCGCCATCGGCGAGGTGTCCGAGCTTGACGCGGGCGCCAAGGGCCAGGTGACGCTGCATCTCGCGCCGGGGGAATACATCCTGTTCTGCAACGTGCCGGGGCACTACGCGATGGGCATGTGG
>JAGRMS010000386.1 GCA_020441135.1 Pseudooceanicola sp. | reverse complement strand
CGCACCTCGACCGGCAGCATCAGGGTGAGGAAGATCAGCCAGAAGAACAGCTTGCGGCCCGGAAAGCGGAAGTAGACAATGGCGAAGGCCGACAGGAGCGAGATGACGATCTTGCCCAGCGCGATGCCAACGGCCATGACAGCGGAATTGAGCAGCATCAGCGCCACCGGCGCGTTGATGCCCGAAACCAGCGCCTTTCGGTAGTTCTCGACGAACTGGTCGCCCGGCAGCAGCGGCATCGGCGGGCTGACGATCTCGGGCTGGGTCACGGTCGAGGCGACGAAGGCCAGCCAGATCGGGAAGAAGATCACCAGCACGCCCAGGCACAGCCCCAGGTGGGTGAACCAGAGCCCCGCGCCGCGTTTCTCGACCATGCCGTCCCGCATCAGTAATGCACCCTGCGTTCGATGAAGCGGAACTGCACGATGGTCAGCAGGCCGACCACCACCAGCAGGATCACCGACTGCGCCGCCGATCCGCCAAGATCCTGTCCGACGAACCCGTCCTTGAAGACCTTGTAGACCAGGATCGTCGTGGCCTGCTGCGGCCCGCCGCTGGTGATGGTGTGGATGACCCCGAAGGTTTCGAAGAAGGCATAGACGACGTTGACCACCAGCAGGAAGAAGGTGGTGGGCGACAGAAGCGGCCAGACGATGGTGCGGAAGCGGGTCCAGAACCGCGCGCCGTCGATGGCGGCGGCCTCGATCACCGAACGCGGGATGGCCTGCAGCCCGGCAAGGAAGAACAGGAAGTTGTAGCTGACCCGCCCCCAGGCCGAGGCGACGACGACGAGGCCCATCGCCTCGCCCTCGTTCAGGACGTGGTTCCAGTCGTAGCCGAGCAGGCCGAGATACCAGGCCACCACGCCCACGCGGGTGTTGAACATGAACATCCACAGCACGCCCGCGACCGCCGGGGCCACCGCATAGGGCCAGATCAGCAGCGCGCGATAGGTGCCCGATCCCTTGATCAGCCGGTCCGCCAGCACCGCCAGATACAGCGCGGCGCCCATGGAGACCACGGTGACGAGGCCCGAGAAGATGGCGGTGGTGACGAAGGACGCGCGGTAATACGGATCGCCCAGCAGGTATTCGAAGTTGCCGAGCCCGACAAAACGGGAAGACAGCCCGAAGGGGTCGGGAATGAACAGCGACTGCCAGACCGCCTGCCCTGCCGGATAGAAGAAGAACAAAGCGGTGACGATCACCTGTGGCATCAGCAGCAGCAGGGGCAGCAGCCAGCCCTTGAAGGTCACGCGCTTTTCCATCTCAGACCTTGACGCGGGTGCGACCGGGTCGCACCTTGGGGGAAAGGAGTGCCGCCATGACCGTCAAGATCTCCATCTCGCTGACCGACCAACAGGCCGAATACGCCCGCCAGCAGGTCGAGAAGGGGTTGTTTCCCTCCACCAGCGCGGTGATCCAGAACGTGCTGGAGACCAAGCGGCGCGAGGACGAGGAATACGAGGCGCAGAAGGCGGCGTTCTTCGCGATGCTGGACGAGCGGCGCAAAGGGCCGCATGTCGACGCTGAGACCTTCGACCGGATGGTCGACGACATGCTCGCCGAAGAAAGCCGCAAGCTTGGCCTGGAAGACTGAAGACTCGCCGCAGGCGCGCGCCGATCTGCGCGCGATCTTCCTGCATCTCTTCGACGTGCATCGTATCGACTTCGGTCGCGAGCCCGGGATCGCCCGTGACCTCGCCGCCGCGCGGGTGAAGGCGATCCAGAGGGCCCGCTACCGCATTGCCACCGCACCCTACCGGGGCACCCGGCACATCATTGCCGATCTCGACATCCGACACGTCACCATCGACCGCGCCATCTATTGGTTCACGCTGAATGAGGCCGCGCAAACCGTGCGGATCGAGGCGATATTCCATGGCGGGCAGGATCATCTGGCGCGGATGCTGGCGCGGCTGACGGCGGAAGGGGGCGAGACGGGCTGACCCGCCCCGCCCCGCCGCAGTCAGCGGTTGGCCTGCTCGAAGCGGCGCAGCAGCTCGTTGCCGCGCTGCACGGCGGTGTCGAGCGCCGCCTGTGCGTCCTTGTCGCCGGCCCAGACCGCTTCCAGCTCCTCGTCGATGATGCCGCGGATCTGGTCGAAGTTGCCGAGGCGGATGCCCTTGGAGTTGGCGGTCGGCTGTTTCGCGGTCATCTGCTTCACCGCGATGTCGGTGCCGGGGTTGGCGTCATAGAAGCCCTGGCTGCGGGTCAGGTCGCCCGCCGCGGCGGTGATCGGCAGATAGCCGGTATCCTGGTGCCACTTGGCCTGCACCTCGGGCGAGGACAGGTAGTTCAGGAAGGCCGCGACGCCCT
>JAGRMS010000385.1 GCA_020441135.1 Pseudooceanicola sp. | reverse complement strand
CGGATGGGCGAGGTGAAGTGGGCGTAGTTCTTCAGCGCCAGGCCGAAGTGGCCGAAGTTCTGCGGCGAGTAGTAGGCCTGCGTCATCGACCGCAGTGTCGAAAGGTTGATGAGTTCGGCGTCGTCTTTTCCGGCCGCCTGGTTCAGCAGGCTGTTCAGGTGCCGGGTCTGGAGCACCTGCCCCTTTGCCAACGTATAGCCCGCCGCCTGCGCGGTCTCGCGCAGGGCGTCGAGTTTCTCGGGCGGCGGCTCTTCGTGAACGCGGAACAGCAACGGCGATTTCTTCGCGATCAGCGTTTCGGCGGCGCAGACGTTGGCCAGCACCATGAACTCCTCGATCAGGCGGTGGGCGTCGAGGCGCTCGGCGAAGCGGACGGACGTCACGCGACCGTCGTCGCCGAGGACGATCTTGCGTTCGGGCAGGTCGAGGTCCAGCGGCTGGCGCTCGTCGCGGGCCTTACTGAGAGCGTGATAGGCGGCGAACAGCGGTTTCAGGACCGGATCGAGCAGCGGCGCGGTCCTCTCGGACGGTTCGCCGTCGATGGCTGCCTGCACCTCCTGATAGGTCAGCGAGGCGTCGGAGGTCATCAGGCCGCGGGTAAAGTGGTGATCCAGCTTCCGTCCGAAGCTGTCGATGCGGATGCGCACGGCCAGGCAGGCGCGCGGGACGTCGGCGTGCAGCGAGCAGAGGTCGCCTGACAGCCGGTCGGGCANNCATCGGCACGACGCGGTCGGGAAAATAGGTGGAGTTGCCGCGCTTGCGGGCCTCGGCATCGAGGGCAGAGCCGGGGCGGACGTAGGCGGCGACATCGGCAATGGCGACCCAAAGGATGAAGCCGCCTTCGTTGTCGGCCGCGTCATCGGGGATCGCCAGCACCGCGTCGTCGCGGTCGCGGGCATCCGCCGGGTCGATGGTGACAAGCGGCAACGCGCGCAGGTCTTCGCGGTCCTTCAGGCCCATCGGCTTTGCGCGGTCAGCCTCGGCCACCGCCGCGTCGGGAAAGTGGTCGGGGATGCCGTGCTGATGGATCGCGATCAGCGAGGCGGCCTTGGGCGCCGAAGGATCGCCCAGCCGGTCGGTGACGCGGGCGCGGGGCAGGCCCATGCGGCCCGCCGGGCCAAAGGCCTCGGCCTCGACCAGTTCGCCGTCCTTCGCGCCGCCGCGCGCCTCTTCCGGCACCTGCCATTCGTTCATGCCCGACTTGTCGACAGGCAAGATCCGCCCGCCCTCGGCGGTCTTGCGGAAGATGCCCAGAACGCGGCGCGGGTTGGTGCCGATGCGGCGGATCAGGCGGGCCTCGTAGTTGTGGTCGGCCTCGTGAACCACGGTCAGCTTTGCGAGGATGCGGTCGCCCGCGCCCAGCGCCGGGTCCGAGGCGCGGGGGATCACCAGCACGATGGGCTCTACCCCGTCGCCGTGCCACTCCAACGGGCGTGCGAAGAGATCGCCGGCGCTGTCGGGGGCCTTGACCTGAAGCACCGTCACCGGCGGCAGGCGCTCGGGGTCGCGGTAGCTGCGGCGGCGTTTCTCCAGATGGCCCTCCTCTTCCAGCTCCTTCAGCAGCCGCTTCAGGTCGATCCGCGCCGCGCCCTTGATGCCAAAGGCCTTGGCGAGGTCACGCTTGGAATTGAGGGTCGGGTTGGCTGCGATCCAGTCGAGGATCTCGGCCTTGGAGGGGATGCTGCTCATGGCGCTGACTACCATGTGGCCGCGGCGAGGTCATCGCTAAAAACGGTGGCGCAGGTCGGCGGCGGTGTCGACGTCGGCGAGAGTGTCAGTAAGGGCGATGCGCCGGCCGGTCAGCGCCTTGACGCTGTCGGCAAGGGCGTATGGGGAGGACCAGCGGGCGCCGTCAAACATCCTTTGGCGAGCGAGCCCGCCGCGTCGGAGGGCGACCAGCCAATAGCCGCCGTCGGTGGCGGGGCCAAAGACGGCGTCGTGCCCCCGCAACGCCTGGAAGGCGCGCGCCATGTGGCGGCGGTCGAGGCCGGGAATGTCCGAGCCGACAAGCGCCACCGGCCCCCGGAACCGGCACAGCGCGCGGGCCATGCGCTGGCCGAGGTCGCCAATGCCTTGCGGGATGCGGGGCAGGTCGGCGGGCCAGATTGCCTTTTGCACAGCCATGTCGGGCGAGACCGCCAGCACGATCCGCCAGCGCGGATCGTGCAAACGGCGCAGCAGGGCGATAGTCTGGTGCCGATACCACCACGCTGCCGCCACCATCCCGATGTCGCGCCCCAGCCGGGTCTTGACATGCCCCGGGCGCGGTTCCTTTACCATCACGACAAGCGTGCGCTCAGGCAAAGTAATCCGCCAGGATGCGGGCGTAGATGCGTTTCAGCGCGTGGATCTGCTCTGTCTCGATCCGTTCGTCCACCTGGTGCATGGTCTTGCCGACCAGCCCGAATTCCACCACCGGGCAATGCGCCTTGATGAACCGCGCATCCGAGGTGCCGCCGGTTGTCGACAGCTCCGGCTCCACCCCGGTCTCGGCCTTCACCGACGCCGCCACGAGGTCGGACAGCGGCCCCGGCGGGGTCAGGAAGGCCTCGCCCGAGATCTTGACACGCATGTCCACCGCGACGCCGAACTCGGACGCCACGCGGTCAGCCTCGGCGCGCAGCCAGTCGGTCAGCTTCGCGCCGCTGTGGAGGTCGTTGAAGCGGATGTTGACGGTGCCCCGGCATTCCGCCGGGATCACGTTGGTGGCCGGGTTGCCGGTGTCGATGGTGACAACCGCCAGCGTCGAGGCATCGAAATGGTCGGTGCCGGTGTCCAGTTCGTGGCTGGCCAGCCGGTCCATCAGCCGGGCGATGGCGGGCAGCGGGTTCTTCGCGCGGTGCGGATAGGCGGAGTGGCCCTGCTTTCCCCTGACAGTGAACCAGGTGGACATCGAGCCGCGGCGGCCGATCTTGATCATGTCGCCAAGGCGTTCGGGGCAGGTCGGTTCGCCAACCAGACAGGCGGTCATCGCCTCGCCCTGGTCCGCCATCCAGTCGAGCAGGGCAACCGTGCCATCGGTCGCGTCGCCCTCTTCGTCGCCGGTGATCGCCAGCACAATGGCGCCATCGGGTGGCGTATTCCGCACGAAGTCCACCGCCGCCGCCGCGAAGGCCGCCACGCCGGTTTTCATGTCGGTCGCGCCGCGCCCGTAAAGCACACCGTCGGCGATCTCTCCGCCGAAGGGCGGGCGCGTCCAGGCGTTGGCGTCACCCACGGGCACCACGTCGGTATGGCCGTTGAAGCCGAAGGTGCGCGGATGCGCCTTGTCGCCCCAGCGAGCGTAGAGGTTGGCCACGCCGCCCCGGTCCACGCGGGTGCAGGTGAACCCAACCCCGCCCAGCAGCGTTTCCAGCAGCGTCAGTGCGCCGCCTTCCTCGGGCGTGACCGACGGGCAGCGGATCAGGTCGGCGCTGAGGGCAACGGGATCGGTCTCGGTCATCTGGCGGCTGGCTCCTTCCGGGATTGTGCCCCAGACTTGTGGCAAAATCGCCGCGCCGCCAAGCCCTTGTGGCAGAAAAACCCCGGATCGGCGGCATCGCGTGCTAGCGAGGGGCAACGATAACCGACCCGAGGCAGGTCAACCCCGAGCGTCCAAGCCGAAAACGGTCCGCTCTACCGCGAAACCCGCGCACTGGCGACGGGGTATCCTGCCTTGCGAAACTGGGGCAAGAGCATGAGCTGGCTGGGCATCCGCGACCAATCCGCCACCTGGCGCGCGCCGGAAACGCCGGATATCCTGGTCGTGCGCGGGTCGATTGTCATCGAGACCCGGCTGCCGCAGGCGCGGCGTCTCAAGCCATTGTTACGGGTAGAGTGCGGCGGCGACTGGCCGATGCACCTTGCCGTGCAGGCGCTGCCCGGTGGGGCGCTGTCGCTCGTGCTCGACCAGGCGGGCGAGGTGGTGAACCACGTCGTCGACTGCGCCGACGCCGCCCGCGACGAGGTACTGCGGATCACCTATCGCTGGGACGCGCCCCGCCGCGACGGCTGGCTGGCGGTCGAGCGGCCGGACGTGGGCGGCATCGCGCTGCTCGCCTGCCCCGCGCCCCGGCCCTTTCACGCCAGCCAGATCGCGGCGATCCTGGCGCGGGGGGGATACCTGTCGCCTTCGGTGATCTACGTCGCGGTGTCGGATGCGCCGGAGCCTGTCGGTGTGCAGCCCTCGCTGATGCCCGACACGCCGATCCTGACACCCTGGGGCGAGTGCCCGGCAGGACAGCTGCGGCGCGGCGATCTGGTGCAGACGCCGGACGGGGCGGTTCCGGTGTTGCAGGCCCTTCACCGCACGGTCCCGGCGCGCGGGCTGTTCGCCCCGGTCCGCCTGCGCGCGCCCTATTTCGAGCTGCACCGCGATATCGCCGTCGCACCCACGCAGCATCTGCTCGCAGAGGGGTCCGACGTCGAATACCTGTTCGGCCGGGATGCCGTGCGACTTCGCGCGGGACATCTGCTGGGGATGCCCGCTGTCCAGCCGATGCGGACCGGCTGGCTGGTGCCTTACGTCCAGTTGCTCCTGCCGGGTCACGAAGTGCTTTCCGCCGCCGGCTGCCGGGTCGAAAGCCTTTGCGCGGGACGTCTGCGGCGCAAGCCCGACCTGCTGCGCACCAGCGTGCTGGCCGGTCTGGACCGGGCGACGCTGCCGGAACATCCCGACCCCGCCACGCCCTCGCTGCGTGCCTTCGATGCCATCGTTCTGGCCGAGAACCGCGCGGCGTAAGGTTTATTCGTCGAAGAACGGCGTCATCTGCGCCACGACGACCGAGTTCTCGTCCAGCGCCCGCAGCATCAGGGCGCGTTCGTCGGCGTCGATCTCGTCGCCCTGCGCCTCGCGTTCGGCCAGAGTACCGTAGCCGGTCACGTCGAGCGGCGCGCAGTCGGCCTGTTTCAGGATCGCCACCGTCTCGCGCACCGCCTCGGCCTCGTCCACGCCCGAGGCATAGCAGACCAGCGCCGCGCCGGTCGCGCCGTCGGGCAGGCCGTCGCCGGTCTTGCGGCCGATCTGGACCAGCAAGGTGTAGACCTGTTGTCGGGAGTGTTCCTGCGCCATGGCCGCGGCCATGCGCCTGGGGCGTCGGATTGTCAAGCAGCCGTGCAGGGCCCCCTCCCGCCGCGCACTCGCAAACAGGATACGCACCATCGCGCAACAGGACCGGGGCCAGGCAGGCAGCTATCGCTAACCGATCGGAACCAGCAAACTCGTCATCGGAACAAGGGTGTTATGCCCGCCGACTGTGGCACAAATCAGGGCGAAGCCGCCTTGATTGCCCGCCATTCCGGAAACAATGCGTTCCGGAATGGCGACGATTGCCGGTGTCAGTCGCGCAGAAGCTCGTTGATCGAGGTCTTGGAGCGGGTCTGAGCATCCACCCGCTTGACGATCACGGCGCAGTAGAGGTTGATCCCGTTCTTCGACGGCATCGAGCCTGCGACGACGACCGAACCGGCGGGGACTTCGCCATACATGACATCGCCGGTCTCGCGGTCGACGA
>JAGRMS010000384.1:851-1524 GCA_020441135.1 Pseudooceanicola sp. | reverse complement strand
CTGAAGGAACCGGGCGCGATGGGGGCCGACATCGCCGTCGGCACCACGCAAAGGTTCGGGGTGCCGATGGGATATGGCGGGCCGCACGCGGCCTACATGGCGACGAAGCAGCAATATGCGCGTTCGATGCCCGGGCGGCTGGTGGGTGTCAGCATCGACAGCCACGGGAACCGGGCCTATCGCCTGAGCTTGCAGACGCGCGAGCAGCATATCNNATCCGGCGCGAGAAGGCGACGTCGAACGTCTGCACCGCGCAGGCGCTGCTGGCGGTGATGGCCTCGTTCTACGCCGTTTTCCATGGCCCCGAGGGCCTGCGGGCCATCGCCCAGCGCATCCATCGCAAGACGGTGCGGCTGGCGCGGGGGCTGGAGAAGGCCGGGTTCAAGGTGGAGCCGAAGGCGTTCTTCGATACCATCACGGTGGACGTGGGGCTGCTGCAACAGGGTGTGCTCTTGTCGGCGGTGCGCGAGGGCGTGAACCTGCGGCGGGTGGGCGAGACCAAGGTGGGGATCACGCTGGACGAGCTGACGCGGCCCGCGACCATCGAGGCGGTCTGGCGGGCCTTCGGGATCATCCTGAAGGACGACGACTATACCGCCGAATACCGCCTGCCCGAGGCATTGCTGCGCGAGAGCACCTACCTGGAACACCCGATCTTCCACATGAACCGGGC
>JAGRMS010000384.1:0-802 GCA_020441135.1 Pseudooceanicola sp. | reverse complement strand
CTGGACCGGGCGATGATCCCGCTGGGCTCTTGCACGATGAAGCTCAATTCCGCGGCCGAGATGATGCCGGTGACATGGCCGGAGTTCGGGCAGCTGCATCCCTTCGTTCCGGCGGACCAGGCGGCGGGGTATCGCGAGCTGATCGACGACCTGTCGGCGAAGCTCTGCGAGATCACGGGCTATGCGGCGATCTCGATGCAGCCGAACTCGGGCGCGCAGGGGGAATACGCGGGGCTGCTGACCATCGCCGCCTATCACGCGGCGCAGGGTCAGGGGCATAGGAACGTCTGCCTGATCCCGACCTCGGCGCATGGGACCAACCCGGCAAGCGCGCAGATGGTCGGGTGGAAGGTGGTGCCGGTGAAGTCGATGGAGAGCGGCGACATCGACCTGGAAGACTTCCGCGCCAAGGCGGCGCAGCACGCCGACACGCTCGCCGGGTGCATGATCACCTATCCCTCGACCCACGGCGTGTTCGAGGAGACGGTGACGGAGGTGTGCCGGATCACGCACGATCACGGCGGCCAGGTCTATATCGACGGGGCGAACATGAACGCGATGGTCGGGCTGGCGCGGCCGGGCGACCTGGGCGGGGATGTGAGCCACCTGAACCTGCACAAGACCTTCTGCATTCCGCATGGCGGCGGCGGACCGGGCATGGGGCCGATCGGGGTCAAGCCGCACCTGGTGCCGCATCTGCCGGGGCATCCCGAGACGGGTGGAGCACAAGGGCCGGTGTCTTCGGCGCCCTATGGCTCGCCCTCGCTGCTGCCGATTTCCTGGGCCTATTGCCTGATGATGG
>JAGRMS010000383.1 GCA_020441135.1 Pseudooceanicola sp. | reverse complement strand
TCAGGGCGTCGTGCCCTATCTCCCGCTCAACGAACTGCGCCGGACCACCGGGCAGGGAGGCAACTGATGCGCAAGTCCACCTTCATCCTCCCCGTCATCGTCGTCCTGTTGGTCGTCGCTCTGTCCTCGGTCTTCATCGTGGACGAACGTGAAAAGGCGCTGGTGCTGCAATTCGGCCAGATCAAGCGCGTCAAGGAAGACCCGGGTCTTTCCTTCAAGATCCCGCTGATCCAGGAGGTCGTGCGCTATGACGACCGCATCCTGTCGCTGGACACCCAGACCACCGAAGTTACCCCGTCGGATGACCGCCGCCTCGTGGTCGACGCCTTCGCCCGCTATCGCATCGCCGACGTGGTGCGCTTTCGCCAAGCCGTCGGCACCGGCGGGCTGATGGTGGCCGAGGACCGTCTGGAAGGCATTCTCAACGCCCAGGTCCGGGCCGTGCTGGGTTCGGACGGCGTGACCTCCAACACCATCCTGTCCTCCGACCGCTCCGCCCTGATGGCCCGCATTACCGCCTCGACCCAGGTGCTTGCCGCGCCGCTGGGGCTGGAAGTGGTCGACGTCCGCCTCAAGCAGACCCAGCTGCCCGAGCAGAACCTCGCCGCCACCTTCGACCGGATGCGCGCCGAGCGGGAGCGCGAGGCGACCGACGAACGTGCCCGCGGCGAGGAAGCCGCCCAGCGCGTCCGCGCCCAGGCCGACCGCACCGTGGTCGAGCTGGTCTCGGCCGCCCGGAAAGAGGCCGAAATCACCCGAGGCGAGGCCGATGCCCAGCGCAACAACGTCTTCGCCGAGGCCTTCGGCAAGGATCCCGAGTTCTTCGAGTTCTACCGTTCGCTGAACGCCTATGTGAAGGCGCTGAAAGGCAACAACTCGTCCATGGTTCTCTCGCCGGATTCCGAGTTCTTCAATTACCTGAAGTCCCCGGCGGGCGCTGCTCAGCCGTCGCCTGCACCAGCGACCGAGTAACCCGGCTTGGGCAAGGTGCTTACCGCACTGGGCCTGGTGCTGATCCTCGAAGGCGCGCTCTGGGCCCTGGCCCCGGGCAGCGTCGAGAAGATGCTCCAGGCCCTGCGCGACCTGCCCGAGGCCGCCCGCCGCCAGCTCGGCGCGCTGGCGGTCATTTCCGGGCTGATCCTGCTCTGGTTCGCCCGCGCCCTCGGTGGCTGAGCTTCGCACCGCCCGGTCACATAACCTTGAAACGGTGCATCGGCCTTTCCGGATCGTGGCAAAGGGACTACATTGACGCCGGAACGGCATCCCAAGCAGTGAGGAGAGTGAACGTGCAGCCCAAGGCCAGATCCCAGACCCGCGCCATCGCGCGCGACCCGGCAACCAGCCTGCGGGTATTCTGGTTCGGCATCCTGGCGGCACTTATCCTGCTGATGCAGGCGACGCTGGCCCAGGCCCGTCCCGACAGCCTCGCCCCGCTGGCCGAACAGATCAGCCCCTCGGTGGTCAACATCACCACCTCCACCCTCGTCGAAGGCCGCACAGGCCCGCAGGGAATCGTCCCGGAAGGCTCGCCTTTCGAGGACTTCTTCCGCGACTTCCAGAACCGTAACAACCCCAACGGCGAGGCCCCGCGCCCGCGCCGTTCTTCGGCCCTCGGCTCGGGCTTCGTCATCTCCGAAGACGGCTTCGTCGTGACCAACAACCACGTCATCGAAGGCGCGGACGAGATCGAGATCGAATTCTTCTCGGGCAAGAAGTTCCCCGCCAAGGTCGTCGGCACCGACAAGAACACCGATATCGCGCTCCTGAAGGTCGAGGCCGACGAGGCTCTGCCTTTCGTCAGCTTCGGCGACAGCGACGCCGCCCGCGTCGGCGACTGGGTCATGGCGATGGGCAACCCGCTGGGCCAGGGCTTTTCCGTCAGCGTCGGCATCGTCTCGGCCCGCAACCGCGCGCTCTCGGGCAGCTACGACGACTTCATCCAGACCGACGCCGCGATCAACCGGGGCAACTCGGGAGGGCCGCTGTTCAACATGGACGGCCAGGTTATCGGCGTGAATACCGCTATCCTGTCGCCTAACGGCGGCTCTATCGGTATCGGCTTCTCGATGGCTTCCAACGTCGTCACCAAGGTGGTCGACCAGCTCAAGGAGTTCGGCGAAACCCGCCGCGGCTGGCTGGGCGTGCGCATCCAGGACGTGACCGACGACGTGGCCGAGGCGATGGGCCTCGCCGTCGCCAAAGGCGCGCTCATCACCGATGTGCCCGACGGCCCGGCCAAGGATGCCGGCATGGTATCGGGCGACGTCATCACCAGCTTCGACGGGGTTGAGGTCGCCGACACCCGCGGCCTCGTCCGCCAGGTCGGCAATACCACCGTGGGCAAGGCCGTCCGCGTTGTCGTCTGGCGCGAAGGCAAGACCCAGACGCTGACTGTCACCCTCGGCCGCCGCGAGGAAGCCGAGCGCGAGTCGCCAGCCGAAGTAACCCCCGGCGCGGTCCCGGAAGAGGCCGAGAAATCGGTGCTCGGTCTGACTCTGAGTGTCCTGACCGACGAAAAACGCACCGAACTCGGCCTTGCCGACGATGCCGAGGGCCTGCTTGTCACCAAGGTCGAGGAAGCCTCTGAAGCCTTCGAGAAGGGCCTGCGCGAAGGCGACCTGATCACCGAGGCCGGACAGCAGAAGGTGACAAAACTCTCCGACCTCGATGCCCGCATCGCCGAGGCGGGCGAGGCCGGGCGCAAGTCGCTGTTGCTGCTCATCCGCCGCGCGGGTGAACCGCGCTTCGTGGCACTGTCGCTCGAAGAAAAGTAAGCCGCTCCACGCGAACAATCAGGGCCATGCGCAAGCGCATGGCCCTTTTTCGTGCTGAAATAGCCTGGGCAAAAAGCCTTGCTGCAAACCCATGGCACGTTACGACCGTTGACCCGGTCTTTTCCGGCAAATGACCGGAGCACTCGTTACGCAACTAACCAGGAAACTCGTTACATCACAGTCCTGACACTCGTTACGGTCTACCGCCGGTTTCCCGGTTCCTTGCTCCTGTCGGCACGGGCGGCCAGGGACGGGGAGGACGGTCCGCCCGTGCCGATCAGGGTCTTCGGGGAACCGCGGCGCAACGCTCTGGGGAAAGCCTTGCGTGACCTGCGGTCCCTTTCTCGCTTGGCCGCCTCTGGTTGGGATGGGACGGGACGACCTCACAAGACCGACATTGGCGCAAGCGCGCCGCCGGATATGTGAAGTGGATCACAACACGCACGAAAAATCGCGCGGATAGCGGCTAAAACTATGATTTAATTGCAGGAAAAATCTCGACGCAATGCCGTGCTGCTATCGGAACACCCGATAAGACATCCGCGAATCAGCCGCAACGACGCGCGGCCCTCTCCCTTGAGGGGGGCAAGGGTGGGAGATGTTCGACAAACGAAGACTTCCCCTCAGGGGGCGTAGGCCAGCAACGTGGCCCCGGCCAGTTCCCTCGAAAACGGAATCGGTAACGGCTCCTTCCCCAGCCGCGCCCGATAGACCGGCAGGCTTTCGGTCACGCGCATGACGTAGTTGCGCGTCTCGTCGAAGGGGATCATCTCGATCCAGTCGACAATCGCCGTCTCGTCCGCCGGCGCCAGGTCACGCGGATCGCCGAACTGCGCCATCCAGCGGATCGGCCGCCCCGGCCCGGCGTTGTAGCCTGCCGCCACCATTACAACGTTGCCGCCCAGCTCGCCCGCCAGCTTGGCAAGGTAATTGGCCCCGAGCGTCGCGTTGTAGTCCCACTCCGCCGTAAGCCGCGCGGTGTCGTGCCTGGCCGCGATACCCAACTGCGCCGCCATCGCCTTGGCCGTCGCCGGCATCACCTGCATCAGCCCACGCGCGCCCGCGCCGCTGACCACGCCGGGATCGAACTCGCTTTCGCGCCGGGCAATTGCCAGTGTCATCTCGGGCGCCATCGGCAGCTTCATCTTCGCCACCGGGTGCAGGGGGTAATAGGCGCCATACAGCACCAGCGCCCGCTGCGCCGCCCGCTTGGCAATCATCACCGCCAGATGCGGGCGATCCATGTCCACCGCCATCTGCCCCAACTGCAACGCGGCTTTCTCGTCCAGCGACTCGACCAGGTGCGTCAGGAAGCGCTCAGCCAGGTCGGTCTCGCCCGAGGCCAGCAGCAGCAACCCCGCCTCCAGCACGCTCGACTTCATGAAGGGCGCGTCGCGCCAGGCCGGGTGCGCCGGCGGCTTGCGCAGTTCCGGGTCGAAAGGCACTCCCGCCCGCTCTGCCGCCAGCAGCCCGTAGAACGAGGTCTGATAGCGCGCGCCCATCTCGTAGGCCTTCTGCGCCGCCCCCTTGTCGCCCAGCGCCTGATAGGCCCGGCCCAGCCAGTAGCCCGCGCGGCCCTTGGAGATCGGCGACTCGATCGCCTTGTCGAACCGCTGGAAATGCAGCAGTGCCGCCTTCGGCTGCTTCAGGTGCCGCAAGGCGATGAACCCCGCCATCCACTCCAACTCGGCATGGATGTATCCCGCGTCCGGCGTCGTATGATGCGTCGCCGCCACCTGATAGGCCTTCTCCGGATCACCCGCCCGCAGCAAGCCCCGTGCCAGGTCGATCCGACGGTTTGCCCAGGCCGCCGGATTGCCCAGCGCCTCGGCCCCGGTGCTGCGCTCGAGCAGCAGAGCGACGGCATCCGCATCGCGCCCCTTGCGGTCGCGCCAGACGAAGCGGTCGTAGGCCAATCCCGGCCCATTGGCGAGTTTTGCCGGAACCGCCGCGATTTTCGAATCTACACCGGGCGCCTGCTCGCGCAGGGCCAGCTGCGCCTCGGCCAGCGCCCGGCGGCCCTCGTCCACCAGCGGCAGCATCCGCCGCGCCCCGGCCATCTGGTTGTCCCACAACAGCCGGTCCAGCCGCGCGGCGTGATGCGGTTCCAGCAGCCGCCGGTAGGTCGCCAGGAACGCCGCCTGCGCCGCCTCGGACATTGGCATCGTCCGCCAGGCCAACACCAACGTCGCCTCTCCATCGCCCTTGTCACCCTTGCCGATCAGCGCGGCGGCATGGGCCAGCACACCTTCCGGCGTCTGCGGGGGCACCTTGGCAAAAAAGGCCAGCACAGCCTTGGCCCCGGCCGCCGCGATCGCGCCTTCGCTCTTCGCCCGCAGCCAGTCGAGACCCGGCCAGTCGCCCCGCCTCGTAAGGAAATCGTTGACCTCCGCCGCCGTGCCCTTGCCCGCGCGCAGCCGGTGCCACTCCACCACGTCCCGCGCCACCGTGCCGGGCTTGCCCGCCGCCGCCAGCGCCTCGTCCCAGCGTCCGGCGCGCATCTCGGACATCGCGGCGGTCATCTTGCCGGCCTGGTCGGCATTGGCCGCGACTGTCACGGGGGCGACAAGGCAGAAACTCAGCAGAAGGGCGGCAATTCGGATGATCACTTGAAAGACCCGGTCAGGAAAGGCTAGAGGCTCTGGACGATACCCGAGGCAACCCGGGGTTCAACTCACTTTCGTGCCATAGCACAATCCCGGCGGAAAATCCCGCCCCAGACAGGACAGAAGCGATGTTCAAAGGCTCCATGCCGGCCCTCGTCACCCCGTTCCGCAACGGTGCGCTGGACCTCGACGCGCTGGAACACCTGGTCGAATGGCATATCGAGCAAGGTTCGACCGGCCTCGTTCCCGTCGGCACTACGGGCGAAAGCCCGACGCTCAGCCATGACGAACACGAAACCGTGGTGGAAACCGTGGTCAAGGCCGCCGTCGGCCGCGTGCCCGTGATCGCCGGCGCCGGATCGAACAACACGACCGAGGCGATCCGCTTCATGAAGTTCGCCAAGAAGGTCGGGGCGCAGGGCGCTCTTGTCGTTACGCCCTATTACAACAAACCAACGCAGCGCGGCCTGATCGCGCATTTCACCGCCGTTCACAACGCGGCCGACCTGCCGATCATCATCTACAACATCCCGCCGCGCTCGGTGATCGACATG
>JAGRMS010000382.1 GCA_020441135.1 Pseudooceanicola sp. | reverse complement strand
CCGACGGTGTGCAGCTTGTCGGGAAACTCGTGCGCCGCCAGCACGGTGACGCCGCCGCCCTCGGTCAGGCCATAGTATTCGGTCAGCTTGCCGGGAAAGCGTGCCAGGACGTCCTGTTTGACGTCGGCGCGCAGCGGCGCGGAAGTGGAGAACTTCACCCGCATCGAGGAGAGGTCGAAACGGTCGAAATCGGGGACGTCCATGATGCGCTTGTATTGCACCGGGACCAGCATGGTGTGGGTGATCCGCTCGCGCTGAACCAGCTCGAGATAGCCGCGGGCGTCGAATTTCTCCATCAAGACCACGGTGCCGCCGCCGACCAGCGTGGGCAGGAAGGCGACGATGGTGGTGTTGGAATAGAGCGGCGTGGACAGCAGGGTGCGCGCGTCCGGGGCATCGTAGCCGTTGGCGTGGACGCGGTCCATCTGCGCGGCGCGCATCCGGTGGTCGTGCAGGATGCCCTTGGGGGTGCCGGTGGTGCCGGAGGAGTAGATCAGGTTGACCGGGTCCGTCAGGCTGAGCGGGATCATCGGGTCGGTATCGGGGGCGGCGGCAAGCATCGCCTCGTAGCCTTCGAACCCGGCCGCGTGGAAACCGACGGCGATCTTCGGCATGGCGAGGCGGTCGAGGAAGGGGGCGGCGAGGTCGCGGTATCCGTCGGCCAGCGCGAAGGCCTTCGCGCCGCTGTCGGCCACCATCCGCTCCAACGCCTCGGAGGAGGCCATGGTGGCCAGCGGCACGATGCAGAGACCGGCGCGCAGGGCGCCGATGAACAGTTCGGCATAGGGGGCCGAGTTCGCGCCGAGGACGGCGATGCGGTCGCCCTTGGACAGGCCACGGGCGATCAGGGCGTTGGCGACCCGGTTCACGCGGGCATCGAAGGCGGCCCAGGTCAGGCGGGTGTCGCCGCAGACCAGCGCCTCCTTCTCCGGGGATTGCCTGGCCGCGCGGCGGATCATGTCCACGACGGTCCCGGTCGGCGCGACCTCGGGCATCGGGGGAGAGATTTCGATCATGTCCGCCTGCCGGAATACTGTTCCACTCGGGCCGGAGATTAGTGGCGGCAGGGGGAAACACAAGGGCAGTCTCTGGTGTCGACACTCTTTACAGGTTAAGCTTCGCCGACTCTGTCCGGGACACACCCCTTTTGGCCGATCTTCCCCTTTCCGACCGCCCCGCCGCCGGCTGGTCCGCGCTGACGCCCGCCATGCGGGGGGCGCTGCTGATGATCGCCTCGACGCTGGGCTTCGCGGCGATGCACGCGACGGTGCGCCATGTCTCGGGCGAGTTGCCGCCCTTCGTCATCGTGTTCTTCCGCAACCTGTTCGGGTTGCTGTTCCTGGTCCCGCTGCTGGCGCGGAGCGGGTTCGGGCAGTTGCGCACGCAGCGGCTGGGGCTGCATGCTTTGCGCGGGATGATCAACATCTGCGCGATGCTGATGTTCTTCACCGCCGTCTCGTTCAGCCCGCTGGCGCGGGTTACGGCGCTGAGCTTTACCGCGCCGATCTTTGCCGCCGTGCTGTCGGTGCTGATCCTGCGGGAACGCTTCCGCCTGCACCGTTGGGCGGCCATCGCGGCGGGGTTCACCGGCACGCTGATCGTGCTGCGGCCCGGGTTTGTCGAGATCGACACCGGGGCGATGCTGGTGCTGCTGTCGGCGGTGTTCTGGGCCTTCGCGATGATCGTCATCAAGGTGCTGTCGCGGACCGAGACCAGCGTGGCCATCGTGTTCTACATGGGCTGTTTCCTCTGCGCCTTCTCGATCGGCCCGGCGCTCTGGGTCTGGCAGTGGCCCTCGCCCGCGGCCTGGGGATGGCTGCTGCTGATCGGGCTGACGGGGTCCATGGCGCAGGTCTGCCTCAGCCAGTCGCTGAAGGAGGCGGAGCCGACGGCGGTGCTGCCGTTCGACTTTCTCAAGCTGGTCTGGGCGGCGCTGCTGGCGCTCTGGCTGTTTGGCGAGGTGCCGGATGCCTGGACCTTCCTCGGGGCGGGCGTGATCTTTGCCGCCGGCCTGTTCATTGCCGGGCGCGAGCGGAACGCGGCCCGGGTTCAGGCGAAACTGTAGGCGCCGCCCCGTTCCATCGCGCGTTTCCAGGCGCGGCGGGCGTGGATCGTCTCGACGAAGCGGGCGAGGCCGGGATAGAGCGCGCCGCGGTCCTGTTTCACCGCGATCTCGGCCGGGAAGCTCAGCATGATGTCGGCGGCGGAAAGTTCGTCCAGCACAAAATGCCCGGACGGGCGCAGCATCGATTCCATGTAGGCGAAGTGGCTGTCGAGCTGCTGGTCGATCCGGGGTCGCAGCGGCGCGGCGTTGTTGCCGAGCCGGGCGGTGTAGAGTTGCAACAGGATCGGCACCATGGCCGAGCCTTCGGCGAAATGCAGCAATTCCATGTGGGTGATATACTCGTCGCTGCCCGCGCGGGGCAGCATGTGCCGCCCGTGCTGGTGGCAGAGGTAATCGACGATGGCCCCGCTTTCGGCGATCTTGCGGCCGTCGATCTCGATCACCGGGGACTTGCCGAGCGGGTGGACCGAGGCGAGTTCGGAGGGCGCGAGGTTCGTCACCGGATCGCGTTCGTAACGGCGCAGGTCGTAGGTCAGTTCGAGCTCTTCCAGCAGCCAGAGGACGCGTTGCGAGCGCGAGTTGTTCAGGTGGTGGACCAGTATCATGCGCCTCTCTCCTTGGTCGGGGCGAGATTGGGCAAGGCGCGCGCCGATGGCAAGCCCGGAGAACGGCGAACGGGAATTGCGGACCAGACGGCAACTCTTTCCGATAGTTACCGCCACCAAGGCCCCCATGCGCTTGCAGAAAGGGGGTCTGCACGATACTGGAATCACGACCTGCGGGCCCGGGCCAGCCCGCGGACCCGGGGAAAAGGGGGACAGATCGGTGAAAATAGGCACTCCAACGGAGACCTTCGACGGCGAGAACCGCGTCGCCATGACGCCGGACAGCGCAACCGCGCTGCAGAAGCTGGGGCATGCTTGCGTGATCCAGTCCGGCGCGGGGCTGAAGGCGGGCTTTTCGGATGCGGCCTATGCCGCCGCCGGGGTGGAGGTGGTGCCGACGGCCGACGCGCTGTGGTCCGCCGCCGACGTCATCGCCAAGGTGCGCCCGCCAAGCGAGGCGGAAGTTGCCCGGCTGCGTGAAGGCCAGACGCTGATCTCGTTCTTCTATCCCGGCGCCAACGAGGCGTTGATGAAGCAGGCGGCCGAGACCGGCGCCAGCGTCATCGCGATGGACATGGTGCC
>JAGRMS010000381.1 GCA_020441135.1 Pseudooceanicola sp. | reverse complement strand
AGCGCCGCCTCCGCCTCGGTCCGGGCCAGGTCGGCGCTGCGCGCGGCCTCGTCCGAGCGGGCGGCAAGCGCCTCGGCCCGCTGACGGTCACCGTTGGCCTGGGCTCGCGCGCTTTCCAGTTCGGCGTTCTGCGCGCGGATTCCGGCGTCGAGCCGGTGGCGCGTGGCAACGGCGGCGACCAGTGCGCCGGTTTCTACCATCAGGATCGCAGCATGGACGACGGTGCGCGGGATGTTGCTGGCGAGGTCGGTCGAGGGGAACACCAGGCCCGGCATGATGAAGGTCAGCGTCAGGTGGTGCAGGGCCACCATCGCCGCCGCGGCGAGGATCGCCGGGATGTCGTTGAGCACTACGACGGTGGCGAGCAGAGCGAAATACATCATGTGCATATCGATCTGCCATGCGTGGCCGGTGAGAGTGGCGTTGAGGACGATCCCCTGCCCCACCAGCGCCTGCGCCGCGCCGATACGCGCGAACGCGGGGCTGCCGCGCAGCATCAGCGATCCGCCAAGAGCGAGCGCGCCTCCCGCGGCGAGCGCGATGACGACGCTGACGCCGTTCAGGAAGGCGGTAAGGCCGCAGAGCAGGGTCAGCGCCCATGAGCCGACGATCATCATGCGGGCCTCGGGCTGCGGATGGTTTTTTATGATGGTCATGTCAAGCTCCGCAAAGGGCCAGGATGGTGCTGGCGTCGAGAACGAGAAGGGCGCCCGCGTCGCGCAGGCGGTCGGGAAAACCGGCAGCCGAACCGATGGCGATGCCGGCGAGTGGGGCGGTCAGGCCGACGGGTTGTCCCCCAGCGCGGGCGACGATGGCATCGACGTTATGCCAAGGGGCCGCAATGACCAGGACCGGCCCGTCACGCGGCGGACCGGCAGCCATCAGCGCAACGACCGGACCGACGATAAGGCCGACGAGCGGCAGGACAAGAGCCTTGAGCAGGGGCATTCGGGACTCGCATTATGGCTCTTGCCGGTTTGGCACGGGGATCCTTGATTTCACGTTAATCCCAGATGTCCCTTGCCGTCAGCCCGGGTAGGACAATCCACGGAAGGCCGGGAAGTCGGCGTAGGCGCTCTGCCGATCCTTCCGGGACGTGGCCGGTTCCTGACCAGCAGCGATCAGCGTCCCGCGGGGCGCGATATAGCTGTCGATGCGGCGTTTTGGCGTTGCGCGCCAGGTCAGGTTGAAGGCGCAGAGCTTCGGGAAGAACCAGACTTCGGAATATGGGAGGTGATCGTGCATCCACCAGGCGAGGTGTCGCCAGTCGCGTCCCATCGCATAGCGGTCGGCAAACCAAGGAATGACGATGGACGCGCCCGCTATGGGTGCCCCGGGGCGGTCCCAGATGTGGCATTCGAGCGGGTTGTCGTTGCGGGCGCAGTTGAGGCGGTTCGCGTTGCCGTAAGCGTTCAGTGTGGGCGAGCGGTAACCGGAACGGACGGCGATGCGGCCGAAGGTTTCCTGCAGCGGGTCGAGCAGCGTTTCGCAGAGCGCGCGGCCATGGGCGATCACGCGGTCGGGATCCTCGGGAATATTGGGGATGCCGTGGAAGGCGGAGATCTCGGAATACATAAAATCGCGCAGGTAGAAATATCTTGAGAGGCGGGTGCGGCCCAGCGTCTCGAGGCTCCACATACTGGCGGGTTTTCTCATGGATAGCCGTTCCAGCGGAATTCGCCCGTGTGCGAGAGCGGCGCGCCGGGATTCCAGGCGATTTCCCAGATGTGGCCTTCGGGATCGGCGAAATAGCCGATGACGCCGCCCCAGAAAATCTCGCCGGCAGGGCGCAGGATACGGGCACCGGCGGCTTCGGCGCGGGCCATGAGCGGCGCCACCTCGTCGCGGGTGCGGACGTTGTGGGCCAGCGTCATCGCGCCGTGACCGAGGGCGGCGGAGTCAATGCCGAGATCGCGGGCGAGGTCTTCGAGTTCGTAGAGCGCCAGCGTCTGGCCGATCAGGTCGAAGGCGACGACGCCGTGGGGGTTCGGGACACGGGCCCAGCCCAGCGCCTCGTAGAAGGCGGCCAGGCGGGGGATGTCGCGGGCGCCGAGCGTGATCAGGCTGACGCGCGGCTCTAGTCGAGGTGGTCCTTCAGCCATCGGGTCATCTCCTCTGCGGCAAGGCCGGTCTGGCCGGGGGACTTGATGTCGCCGGCAACGACGTGGCTGTTCGGGTCGTCGGCTGGCCCCATCGCGACGATGCGGATGGTGGCGGGACCGCCCCAGCGGGCGGCGACGTCGCGGGTCCGGTCCGGGCGGACGACGCGGTCGTTATCGGAGAACCAGAACAGCACGGGGATGGGGATGCGCGAAACGTCGAGTTTGCGCACCCTGGCCAAGAGCGCAGCCATCGGCATCAGGGCTGTGGAGGGGTAGCGGGTTGTCCAGAATTGCGCTTCGGCCTCGGAATCGGGTGGGAAGCTGCGTTCCTGTCCCGCGACGAGTGGCAGCCAATATCGGGCGGCGGGCCAGGTCAGGAGCGGGGCGAGAGGGTTGTTGATGCCGAAGTTCGGGGAGACGAGGACCAGGGCGGCGACGCGTTCCGACAGCGCGGGGTCCATCGCGGCGGCGACGGCGAGGGTGCCGCCGGTGGAGGTGGCGAGGATCACAACCTGCTCGCCCAGCGCGCGGGCGGCGGCGAGGGCTTCGGCGGTGTCATGCATCCAGTCCTTGATGCTTGCCCCGGCCATCGCCTCGCCGGTGCGGCCGTGGCCGGTGAGGCGGGTGAAGATGAGGTTCGCGCCGAGTTGTCTGGCGATCAGGTCGGGAACGGGATGGATTTCTTCGGAGGTGGCGGAGAAGCCGTGCAGATACACCAGCGCGATGGCGGTTTTCTCGCCCGGCGCGCCGGCCCATATGACGCGTTTTTCGGTGCCGGAGCGGATATCGGGGAAGCGGGACTCTTCGTCTGCGAAATAGGCGGGGATGTCGTTGTTGAAGGCGGCGGGGTCGAATTGGGCGCTGAGGTCGTCGGGTTCGTAGGGGCCGAAGGCCCAGAGGGTGGCGGCGGCCAGCAGGATCAGGGCAAGGGCATAGCGCAGGGCGCGCATCAGCTGACGAGTTCCGCGACGGCGGCCTCGATCAGGTTCAGGCAGGGGCCATCGGAAAAGCGGTGGTCGGCGCCCTTGACCAGCGTGAGGTGCATGTCGTGGCAGTCGGCGTGGTCGAGCAGGCGCAGGGCGATCTCGGTCGAGACGGCGGTGTCCTGCGTGCCTTGCAGGCAGCGGACCGGGAAAGGGAGCGGCAGGGGAGACCGCAGGACAAGATGGGCGCGCCCGTCCTCGACCATGCGGCGGGTGACGACGTAGGGCTCCATGTAGTCGGAGGGGAGTTCGACGCGGCCTTCGGTTTCGAGCTGCGCCTTCTGGGCGTCGGTGAAGGACGCCCACCAACCATCTTCGGTGAAGTCCGGCGCGGCGGCGATGGTGACGAGGCCCTTGATGCGGTCAGGTCGCGCGCGGGCGAGGAGAAGCGCCTGCCAACCGCCCATGCTGGAGCCGACGACTACCAGCGGCCCCTCGGTCAGCGCGTCGATGGCGGCGAGCGTGTCCTGATGCCAGTCTCCGATGCAGCCATCTTCGAAGACGCCGTCGCTCTCGCCGTGGCCGGAGTAATCGAAGCGAAGGAAGGCGCGGCCCTGACCCTGCGCCCAGGCGTCGAGATGCAGCGCCTTGGTGCCCGTCATGTCGGATTTGAGGCCCCCGAGGAAGACGACCGTGGGGCCTGCCCCGGCGATGCGGTTGTAGGCGAGGCGTCGGCCCTGCGGCGTGTCCAGGAAGTTGGTCATTCGCGGAACGCCTCCAGGGCGGCGGCGGGAGGCGCGGAGGGGCCATTCCTGCCAACCCGGAAGCCGCTGGCAAGGGTTGGAGGCACCTCCCGTGCTGCCAGTTCAGACGCCGCGCGGCGCGCCCATTGGTGGTTCATGCGATGCCTCCCAAGCTCCCCTGACTAGACCATGCAGGGGAGCTTGGGACAAGGCGTCAGTCGACCACCAGCTCGCGCAGGATCGGGATGCCCTGGACGACCTCGACCAGCGTTGGGGTACCCGGCGCGTCTTCGAAATTGTCCCTGTTAAGGCTCTGGCCGATCAGCTGCACCACCGCCGGAGAGTTTGCGAACTTGTCATGGGTCGTCTCGCTTTCTATGTCCGACAGGTCGATGACGGTGACGCCGAGCCCTTCGAGCTCTGCCGCGTCCGCAAGGCCGACCCGCGCGATCCCGCCCGAGATGCGTCGCGAAAAGCCCAACGCGCGGTCGTCGCGCGAAACGAAGACAAAGACGTTGCCAAGCTTGCCCTTCATCTGCGCCAGCTGGCTGCGGAACAGGTCGATGTCAATGTCGGGCGCGGCGAGCATGACGTTGCGCAGCCGGTTCGAGGCCGAAAGATTGCCGCGGATCGAGGCGCGCAGCAACGCCTCCATCGTGACGAAGGAGCCCATCGAATGGGCGAAGACGTCGAAGCCGCGGGCGTTGGTTCGCATCAGCAGGGCCGAGGTCTTTTCCAGCATGGGCCGGGCGACGAGGGCCGAGTTGAGGTCGTAGACGTAGTGCGTCACCTTGCCGGCAGAGGCCCAGGAGAACAGCACGGGCACGCCCTTGAATCCGGTGTCGTTGACGAATTGCGCAATCCGCAGGACGGAGTCGGAGAGCGTGTTGTTGTAGCCGTGGATGAAGACGAGGATGTTGCGGTCTTCGGGTCTGCGCTGCGCGAGGGCGGCGTTGATCGCCGAGACAAACTCGTTGTCGTGGCCGTAGCTTTCGGGGTCGACCACGGCAAAGTCGCTGCCAGGATTCGGCGGCAGGCGCTTTGACCTTTCGATCTGTCCCGGGACGTGCCCCGGCGGCACGGTGACGGTGACGGAGGCGAGGTTCAGGCCCGCGTGGCGTTCGGAGGAGTAGAACGTGCCCGCGGCCTGGCTGGCGGCGCGGGTGGTGGCGATGAAGATCGTGCTTCGCTTGACGCCCTCGGTCTTCAGCGCCGGAAACTCGGGGTTGTCGATACCGATCAGGTCCGGCGGGCGCGAACAGGCCGCGACAAGCAGCACAACCGCCAGAAACAGTCGGAGGCATCTACCGGATCGAATCGACATGGGCGTAACTTGCTTTGCACTGTCTGCTGGGTCCAGCGGGATTCGCGCACGCTTGACAGGCGGGCGGCGCGCTGCCACATGGGCCGGACACATAACCCGCAACCGGGCGTTCAGTGGGCGCCAAACCGACGAGGAGCATGGCCGATGAGCCAGATTTCCCTGACATTCCCCGATGGCAATATCCGGCAGTACGCGGCCGGCGTGACCGCTGCCGAAGTGGCGGCGTCGATTGCCCCCTCGCTCGCCAAGGCGGCGATTTCCGCGCAGGTGGACGGGGCGCATGTCGATCTCGCCTGGCCGATCAATGCGGACGCAAGGATCGCCATCAACACGCTAAAGGACGAGACCCCGGCGCTGGAGCTGATCCGCCACGACCTGGCGCATATCATGGCGCGGGCGGTGCAGGATATCTGGCCGGACGTGAAGGTGACGATCGGGCCGGTGCGCGACTACGGCTGGTTCTACGACTTCGACCGGAAAGAGCCGTTCACGCCCGAGGATCTAGGGCAGATCGAGGCGAAGATGAAGCAGATCATCGCCGCCCGTGACCCGGTGAGGACCGAGGTCTGGGACCGCGCCCGCGCCGTCGAATACTACCGGGGCAAGGGCGAGCCGTTCAAGCTGGAGCTGCTGGACCGCATCCCCGAGGATCAGGACATCCGGATGTACTGGCATGGCGACTGGCAGGATCTCTGCCGGGGGCCGCACCTGCAGCACACGGGGCAGGTTCCGGCGGATGCCTTCCGGCTGACCCATGTGGCTGGGGCCTACTGGCTGGGTGACTCTTCGCGCCCCATGCTGCAACGCATCTACGGCGTCGCCTTCCGCAACCGTGACGACCTCAAGGTGCACATGACCATGCTGGAAGAGGCCGCCAAGCGCGACCACCGCAAGCTGGGGCGCGAGATGGACCTGTTCCACATGCAGGAGGAGGCGCCGGGCCAGGTGTTCTGGCACCAGAACGGCTGGACGATCTACACGGTGATCCAGGACTACATGCGCCGCCGCCAGCGCGCGGATGGCTATGTCGAGGTGAACACACCGCAGGTGGTGAACCGGAAGCTCTGGGAAGAGTCCGGCCACTGGGAGAACTACCGCGAGAACATGTTCATCGTGGAAGTCGACGAGGAAGGCGCGCGCGAGAAGGTCATCAACGCGCTGAAGCCGATGAACTGCCCCTGCCACGTCCAGATATTCAACCAGGGGATCAAGTCGTACCGCGACCTGCCGTTGCGCATGGCCGAGTTCGGATCCTGCGCGCGCTATGAGCCCTCGGGCGCGCTTCATGGCATCATGCGGGTGCGCGGGTTCACCCAGGACGACGCGCACATCTTCTGCACGCTGGATCAGGTCGAGGCCGAGAGCCAGAAGTTCATCGAGTTCCTGGCGCGGATCTACGCTGACTTCGGGTTCGAGAAATGGCGCATCAAACTGTCGACGCGACCCGAAAAGCGGGTCGGCAGCGAAGAGATGTGGGACCGGATGGAAGAGGCGATGGCGAATGCCGTGGTCAAGGCCGGGCACAGCTACACGATCTTCCCGGGCGAAGGGGCCTTCTACGCGCCGAAGCTGGAGTTCGTGCTGACCGACGCCATCGGGCGCGACTGGCAGCTTGGCACGCTGCAGCTGGACCCGAACCTGCCAGAGCGGCTGGATGCGAGCTATATCGGCGAGGACGGGGCGAAGCATCGCCCCTTCATGCTGCACCGGGCCGTGCTGGGATCGTTCGAACGCTTCATCGGCATCCTGATCGAGAACCATGCGGGCAAGCTGCCGTTCTGGCTGGCCCCACGTCAGGTGGTTGTGGCCTCGATCACGTCCGAGGCGGATGGCTACGTGTCCGAAGTGGTCGCCGCACTGACGAAGGCAGGCGTGCGGGCCGAGGCGGACACGCGGAACGAGAAGATCAACTACA
>JAGRMS010000380.1 GCA_020441135.1 Pseudooceanicola sp. | reverse complement strand
TGCCGCGACTGGTTCCAGCTTTGTCTGAAAGAGGGGCTGACGGTGTTCCGCGACAGCCAGTTCACCGCCGACATGCGCTCGGCCGCGGTGAAGCGGATCGGGGACGTGATCGACCTGCGCGCCCGCCAGTTCCCCGAGGACAACGGACCTCTGGCGCACCCTGTCCGGCCCGAGAGCTTTCAGGAAATCAACAACTTCTATACCGCGACCGTCTACGAGAAGGGCGCCGAGGTGATCGGGATGCTGAAACGGCTGGTCGGCGACGCCGCCTATGCTGAGGCGCTGGATCTCTACTTTGCCCGCCACGACGGGCAGGCCTGCACCATCGAGGACTGGCTTGCCGTGTTCGAGGAAGTGACGGGCAAGGATCTGGGCCAGTTCAAGCGGTGGTACTCCCAGGCCGGAACGCCCCGCCTGAAAGTCTCGGAGAGCTTCGAGGACGGCACGCTGAAACTGACCTTCACGCAAAGCACCCCCCCCAGCGCCACCACGCCCGCGCCGCTGCCGCAAGTGGTCCCCATCGCGGTGGGGCTGATCGGCCCGAACGGGGACGCACTGCGCGAAACCGAGGTTCTGGAGATGACAAAGGCCTCGCAATCCTTTGAATTCCGGGATCTGGCCGTCAGACCGCATGCGTCCATCCTGCGCGGTTTTTCTGCCCCGGTGATCCTGGAACGCGACCTGTCTACCGAGGAAAAGGCGTTTTTCCTGGCCCATGACACGGACGCCTTCTGCCGGTGGGAAGCGGGGCGGTCGCTGGCGCTGGATACGCTGAACGCCATGTCGCTGCACGGCGCAGAACCGGATGCGAACTACCTTGACGGCATCCTGTCGGTCCTGCGCGACGACACGCTGGACCCCGCCTATCGCGCGCTGATGCTGGCGTTGCCGGGTCAGTCGGAACTGGCGGCCGCGCAGGCCGAGGCAGGGCATACGCCTGACCCGGAGGCGATCTGGACCGCATGCGAAGCGCTGCGCGCGGCGCTTGCAGCGCAGGCGGGCGACCTGCTGCCCAGAATCTATGCCGAAGCGCAGGTCGATGCGCCCTATCGCCCCGATGCCGAGCAGTCCGGCAAGCGGGCGCTGGCCGGCGCGGTTCTGTCGCTGCTGACCCGGCTCGACAACGGCACGACGGCGGCAGTGCAATACAACCGCGCCGACAACATGACGCTCAAGCTCTCGGCGTTGGCCTGCCTGCTGCGTGCGGGCAAGGGCGGGGCGGAACTGGCGGCCTTCTATGACGAATGGCGGCACGACCGGCTGGTGATCGACAAGTGGTTCATGCTCCGGGCCAGCGAGGCGCGCCCGGACGTGGCGGCAGAAACCGTGAAGGCGCTCACGCAACATCCTGACTTCAATTACAGGAATCCAAACCGCTTCCGTGCAGTCCTGGGCGCCTTCACCGCCAACCACGCAGGCTTTCACCGCAAGGACGGCGCGGGCTACGCGCTGCTGGCCGACTGGCTCATCACGCTCGACCCGCTGAACCCGCAGACCACCGCGCGGATGTGTTCGGCCTTCCAGACCTGGCGCCGCTACGATGCCGGGCGGCAGGCTCTGATCCGCGCGCAACTGG
>JAGRMS010000379.1 GCA_020441135.1 Pseudooceanicola sp. | reverse complement strand
CGCGGTTCCTGGGGCGCCTGCCCTACGGGTCGAAGACCGAGCCGGTCGAAGCCTTCGCCTTCGAAGAGGATACCGAGGGCGCCGACAGCAGCAAGTATACCTGGGTCAACGCGGCCTACGGGATGGCGGTGAACATCAACCGCAGCTTCAAGGAGTTCGGCTGGTGCTCGCGCATTCGCGGGGTGGAAAGCGGCGGCGCGGTGATGAACCTGCCAAGCCACACCTTCCCGACCGACGACGGGGGCGTGGACCAGAAGTGCCCCACCGAGATCGCGATTTCGGACCGGCGCGAGGCGGAGCTTGCCAAGAACGGCATGATGCCGCTGATCCACCGCAAGAACTCGGATATCGCGGCCTTCATCGGCGCCCAGTCGCTGCACAAGCCCGCGGAATACGACGATCCGGACGCCACCGCCAACGCCAACCTGGCTGCACGGCTGCCCTATCTCTTCGCGACCTGCCGCTTCGCCCACTACCTGAAGTGCATGGTCCGCGACAAGGTCGGGTCGTTCAAGAGCCGCCAGGACATGAACGGCTGGCTGCAGGACTGGATCAACCAATACGTCGACTTCAACGCGGACGTCTCGTCCGAGCGTGAAAAGGCCCGCAAGCCGCTGGCTGCCGCAGAAGTCGTCGTCGAAGAAGTGGAGGGTAATCCCGGATACTATTCGTCCAAGTTCTACCTCCGCCCCCACTACCAGCTTGAAGGTCTTTCCGTCTCCCTTCGGCTGGTATCGAAACTGCCCTCGGAAAAGGGCGCATAACCCCAGGCGCCTCGAGGGCGGCACGCACAACCGGCAATTTCGGCCACCTCAGAAAGGACTTTGAAAAATGGAAAATACCTACGTCAAGATCGGCGACATCCCCGGTGAAAGCCAGGAGCGCAACCACAAGGAGTGGATCCCGGTCAAGACCATGTCCTGGGAAGTCACCCGGACGCTGGACATGGACGACCTCGGCACCACCCAGCGCGGCTTCGCCAACTCGAGCCTCGGCAAGGTCTCGCTGACCACCGAACTCGCCGTCCACTCGCCCAAGGTGATGCTGTCGGTCGCTGACGGCACCTCGCGCAAGGAGATCACGATCGAGATGTGCCGGTCGGCCGACAGCCAGGGCAAGGGCATGGAACCCTACCTGATCTGGAAGCTCTTCGACTCGGTCATCGACAAGTACGAAGTGTCGGGCGGCGAAGAGCAGATCCCGGAAGAGAGCTGGGATCTGTGCTATCGCCGGATCGAGATCGTCTACAAGAAGGCCGACCCGAAGACCAACGCGCTGGGCACCGGCGGCACCTTCACCTGGGACGTTCTGGCCGGCGAGATGTAAGCCACCCACATGCCGTTTCGTCCGGGCCCTCGCGGGCCCGGACTTTTCCGTTTTTGACATACCCCTTTGGACAGGCCGCACATGACCCCCGAAGAGCACCTGAAATCCGGCGACCTGGACGCGACGCTGGCGGCGTTGCAGGACAAGGTCCGCAAGGATCCGTCGAACGCCAAGTTGCGCATCTTCCTGTTCCAGCTGTTGTGCGTGCTGGGCGACTGGAAGCGGGCGATCACCCAACTGAAGCTGTCGGCCGAGATGGACGCCGGGGCGACGATGATGGCGCGCACCTATCGCGAGGCGATCATCTGCGAGGTCTACCGCGAGAAGGTGTTCGCTGGGGAAAAGGTGCCGATGGTCTTCGGCGAGCCGCAGGAGTGGCTGGCGCTGCTGATCGAGGCGCAGAAGCTGCTGGGCGCGGGCAAGGCGACGGAGGCGGCGGACCTGCGGGCCCGCGCCTTCGACGCGGCGCCGTCCCGCGGCGGCGAGGCGGACGGCAAGCGGTTCGAATGGATCGCGGACGCCGACATGCGGCTGGGGCCGGTGCTCGAGGTGATCGTGAACGGGCGGTATTTCTGGCTGCCGTTCACCGCGATCTCGACCCTGACCATCGACCCGCCGAGCGACCTGCGCGACGCGGTCTGGACGGCGGGCACGCTGACGCTGGCCAACGGCGGCGAGGTGGCGGCGCTGATCCCGACGCGCTACGCGGGGACGACGGCGACCGGCGGGCCTGCGGAAAAGCTGGCGCGGGCGACGAACTGGGCCGACCTCGGGGCCGAGACCTTTGCCGGGACGGGGCAACGGCTGCTGGCGACCGACGAGGGCGACATCGCGCTGATGGACCTGCGGCTGCTGAAGATGGACGGGGCGGCGGACGCGGGTCAGGATGGCTGACAAGACGCTGACAGACCGGCTCCAGCCGTCGCTGCTGGATCGTCTGACCGACCGGGAGCCGGGGCAGCTGAAGGAATCCCGCGACGAGCGGGTGATCGACATCTCGCGCCTGCGCGAGATCATCCAGCGCGACCTGACCTGGCTGCTGAATACCAACAACATCGAAAGCAGCATGGACGGCGAGGCTTTTCCGAACGTGCGGCGGTCGGTGCTGAACTACGGCATGCGCGAGGTTGCGGGCGAGTATTCCACCGAAGAGCGGGCGCAGCTGATCCGCAAGGCGATCGAGCGGGCGATCACCGAGCACGAGCCGCGGATCATCAAGGGGTCGGTCGACGTGACGCTGAGCCCGGACGAGACCGGGTCCGACATGACGGTGGCACTGAACATCCGCGCCGACATGTGGGCGCAGCCGCTGCCGATGGAATTGTATCTGCGGTCCAAGGTCGACGTGACCACCGGCGAGGTGGTCGTGGAAAGGAGCGGCTGACGTGGATACGCGGCTGATGAAGCATTACGAGGCCGAGCTGCTGTACCTGCGCGACATGGGCGCGGAGTTCGCCGAGGCTTATCCCAAGATCGCCGGGCGGCTGGG